>NZ_JBFHKV010000752.1:0-4419 GCF_041595215.1 Stieleria sp.
ATCGTTTTCTGCAGATGCCGGTGGTCAGTTACGCGATTCCCGCACTGGTCGCGATCGGGCAAGCCCGTCACTTTCTCGGCCGCCGCGCCTTCGCACCGATTCGCCTGATTCGGTCCCTGAGCGTTCGACGCACCCTTTCGGTGCTGGAGAAAATGCAGCCCGCCAGCGGAGGCTATCTCGAAGCGACTCCGCTGACCGCGTTTGTCGTGATGAGTCTGGCTGCGACGGGACGATGCGACTTGCCGGTCGTCCGCAACGGGCTGCGTTTTTTAAAGGAATCGATGCTCGACGGCGGATGCTGGCCGATCGACACCAACCTTGCGACCTGGGCGACGTCGCTGTCGATTCACGCGTTGGCATGCGATCCGGACGACGATGGCCGCTGGTACAGCGAGCGTCTGGCCGATTGGCACCTGGGTTGCCAGCATTTGACGCGACATCCATTTACCGGTGCCGAACCGGGCGGCTGGGGATGGACGGATTTGAGCGGGGCGGTTCCGGACAGCGACGACACGCCGGCGGCCATCCTGGCCCTGGGACTGATGCAGCCCCACGCGGATGAAAGTCGACGGCACCAGATGCACGAGGCGATGATCCGCGGCGGTCGTTGGCTGATCCGGCTGCAAAACCGAAACGGCGGCTGGCCGACGTTCTGCCGTGGCTGGGGAAAACTGCCCTTTGATCGCAGCAGCACCGATCTGACCGCACACGCCATGCGGGCTTTGAAATCGATTCCCTGTCGCCCGGAAGCATCTCGGGGGGCGGGACCGAGCCAAGCGGATTTCCAGCGTCCGGAGCGAAAGGCGATTCGATTTCTGAACCGTCAGCAACAACCCGACGGCTGCTGGATGCCGCTCTGGTTCGGCAACCAAGACCGCGACGACGAATCCAATCCGGTTTATGGAACGGCGAAGGTCTTGATTGCAGGTGGAATCGGCACCCGCCCAGAAGCGGCGGCATGCGACTATCTCCTTCATGCCCAGAACCCGGACGGTGGCTGGGGTGGGGGGCCGTCGGTGGCGACAAAAATCCGCGGACTGATCGACTCCGATCCCGAGTACGCCTCGATTGCACCATTAATCCCCGACGATTTGCACAGCAGCGTGGAAGAAACGGCGTTGGCGGTCGAAGCCCTGGCGACGGTCATTCTACGAACTCGCGATCAAACCGAGTTCGCTGCGCCGCAATCCGGAATGCCGCAATCTGGCCCTGCGCTGTCGAATCCGCGATCCGATCGGGCAAATGCCGGGTTAACAGAACTACGACCAGAATGTTCTGCCGCAGTCTGCTCCGCCGCTGTGAACGATGCCGTGCTGGCGGCTATACTACGCGGGGTCGAATTCTTGATGCAGAGCGTCGAGGATCGGCGACATCAAGTGGCTTGGCCGATTGGATTTTACTTTGCCAAGCTCTGGTACCATGAACGCTTGTATCCGCTGATTTTCACCGCCGCCGCACTGGGAAAATTTCTCCGTGCGTTCAACGAAGAACACGACCCGAATTGGCCTCGATGACGACCGGTTTTCCGGTCTCAGGCTACAGTGAACCCACCTTAGATTTCCGCACCATTTCTTGCCCGAGGTAATCGGTTTGTCGACCGGATTCAGCCCCACCGATACCCCTGCCAGCCAAACCGTCACCCAAGCCTCATCGGACCCTGCGTCATCAGACGCCGGGACCGTCTCACGCAGCAAGCGACGGAAGACGAGTCATCTGAAAGAGGTCCCCGAAACGCTTGAGTTGCGGGAGAGTCTGCGCGCCCGTTGCGAGGAGGTCGCCGACCGACTGGACCGCAGCGTTCCGATGACCAAAGATGAATTGGAACAAGTCGCCCGGCGGACACTCGAAGAAGCGGATCTCCCCGAATCCCTGGTCGGCTGGGTGATGGTGATGATCAGCACCTCGTTTTGGCGTCATGCCCTGGAAGGGGTGCCGCCGGAACGACGATTGTTTCTGCTGCCCCATTGTCTGAAACACGCCGAAGGATGTCCGGCCGAATACGACGAGTTCGGCATGAACTGCAAAGAGTGCGGGGCCTGCAGCATCGCCGATTTCCGTGGGCTGGCCGAAGAAATGGGTTACCGCGTGTTGGTCGCCGAGGGGTCTCCGGTGGTGATGAAAATCATCGTCGGCGGATACGTCGACGCGGTGGTCGGCGTGGCCTGTTTGAACGTCTTGGAAAAAGCGATCGACAAGGTCTTGCTGGCAGGAATCCCCTGCATGGCCGTCCCGTTGCTGAGCAGCGACTGCCGCAACACCAAGGTCGATGAAGCGTGGGTCGACCAAATGATTCGCACGCCTTACACGCCGGCCAAACAAGAGACACGCAGCTACGTCCACCTGATGCGTGCGGCCGGCGATTTGTTCGCGCCCGAGACGCTCGACGAGATTGCACCGCGACTGCGTGGCAAGACACCTTTTGGAACGGGCGATCTGAGTACCGAGAGTGTTGCGGCGATGGACGCGATCGAAGCCACCGAACACATCGCCTACGACTTCCTGGCTCGTGGCGGCAAGCATTCACGGCCCTTCATCACCTTGGCCGCCTACGATGCAATGACGGGCGGCGAGTGCACCGGCAGCGACGCGGCCCGTGCGATCTCCAAACTCCCCAACGCCGTCCGCCGAGCCGCACTCAGCATCGAGACCTTTCACAAAGCGAGCTTGGTCCACGACGACATCGAAGACGACGACGCCTATCGCTACGGACAGCCCTCCCTGCACAAGGTGTTCGGAGTGCCCACCGCGATCAACGTCGGTGACTTCCTGGTCGGCATGGGATATCGCCTGCTCAGCGACCGGGCCGCAATGTGCGGCAACAACGCCCAGACCCCCATCGATGCGATGGCCCAAATCGATGTGATGGATTGCCTTGCCGCAGCCCACATGCGACTCGGCGAAGGCCAAGGCGCCGAACTGCTCTGGCGCGACGGTACCGACCGTCGATTGACGCCGCTGGATGCGTTGAAAATCTATTCGCTCAAAACCTCTCCGGCGTTCGAGGCCGCGCTGTTCAGCGGCGTTCGACTGGGCTGTGGCGAAGACAGCGAAGGAAAAGCGGAGCAGTACCGTGAATCGATTCGAACGTTCAGTCGCAACCTGGGCGTCGCCTTCCAAATCCTCAACGACCTCGGTGACTTCGCCGGCGACGACGACAACAAACTCTCCGCCGGCGGTGACATCTTCGGCGGCAGACCGACCTTGTTGTGGGCACTGGCTCTGGAATCGCTGGACGAAAACGATCAGCAACAGCTGCTGGAACTTGCCCACGCCGATTGTCCGTTGAGCGACGGCGAGCGACTGACCGCCGTGCGTCGGCTGTACGAAAAAGCGGGCGTGTTCGAAACCGCGTTTCGCCTGGTCGACAAACATCAGCAACGCGCCGAACAGGTCGCCGATACATTGGAACCGGATGCCTTGCGGCGGCTGCTGTACTTCTTGGTCGACACCGTGCTCGAACGCCCCGAAATCAAGACTCCCAATGTGGTCGCACTGGGCGTCGCCGCATCCGCGGTCTGAATCGATGGGTTCATGAATCACCACTTTCAACACTCAAGAATTCCCCGAGCGGAAACATGGTTGTAGGGCTTTCCAAAGACGATGCCGACGTAAAAATCGAAACGCTATTGGCGGAGTTCTACGAGCCGGAAACAGGGTTCTCCCAGTGGGGGCGATGCAATTCGACGTTGCGGGTGCCATCACCCTACGACGAATTGATCAACCACCATTCGCACATGACCGTGACCGTCGAATCACACTACGGCGAAAAGGTCGACGTCGTCGTCCATCGACACCACCGCCACGCCGACGACCATGGCGATTGGTACGTCCGCGAAATCACGCTCAAGACTCAGGTGACCGGCAAGGTGGTGCAGTATGGAATCGTTCGTCTGAACGTCGCCGCACTCGACCCGAAAGTCTGGGAACGCATCGAAGCACGACAGACACCGCTGGGGCGGGTCCTGATCGAACACAACGTGCTACGTGAAGTGCAACTGTGCGAGTTGTGGGAGATCCAGGCCGGACCGGCCCTGGCAGGCTTGCTCAATGCCGAAGAAGGCGAAACCGTTTACGGACGAACCGCGCTGATCTACTGCGACGGCGAACCCGCCATCGAATTACTCGAAGTGGTCGCCAAGTAGACCCCGGAACAATGTAGAGCCCGGAACAACCATGACCCCACTTCGAACCACCACCCTGGCCTGCGTTTCGCTCTGCATGATGACCTTCTGCTTAGCTCAAACAAATCAGGCAGGTCAATCGAACCAGGCAGCTCCATCGATCGAAGACAACTAGCGGAGGGCCGGCGAAGCACGTCAGGCGCTCGAGCGACAAGACTACCCGGCGGCGTTGAAGGCGGCCAACAAACTCGCCAAGTCGCCGGCGAGCGATGAGTTTCGACGCGTCGCCGGTGACACC
>NZ_JBFHKV010000753.1:0-4418 GCF_041595215.1 Stieleria sp.
ACTGGGTACTGAGTACTGGGTACTGAGTACTGGGTACTGAGTACTGGGTACTGAGTACTGGGTACTGAGTACTGGGTACTGAGTACTGGGTACTGAGTACTGGGTACTGAGTACTGGGTACTGGGTACTGAAACCTGAAACCCAAAACCTGCCCCCCCGTCTGGCCTCGCCGGCGGACCGAAGTTTGCGATACCGGGTGCAAAACACCCCCTTTACGGCGGAGTTTGACGGTTAGGCGAGCCCCTGGAAGAGTGGAAAGGCCAGAAATCGGGTTTTGTCAAGCCAGAATTCCTTGACCGATACTAATTTTGTTCTAGAGTTGACTGTCAGGAGTGGCTGTCCCTACCTCCCAATAGTGACGCCGCATTGAACCGGCCTACAGCGATCTTGCCGAATGACCTCCCGTCGGACGCTGGTTCGCCCCGTAGGCATCAATTCGATTTATCAGGCCGGTCAACGAAAGGACTGAAACAATGTTGGTTTTATCGCGAAAAAAGAACGAGAGTATTGTCATCAACAACGACATCAAGATCGTTGTTGTCGAGATCCGTGGCGACAAGGTTCGACTCGGCGTGGAGGCTCCACGCGAAGTCCCTGTGCACCGCCGCGAAGTCTACGAGGCGATTCAGAAAAGTTTGGAGTCGGGAGACGCGGCCGTCGACGCATAGTGTCTCACACGGCGACGAGGTTTTCTTCGAAGGACCGGCCCAGTAGCGTTTTTTCCCAAGCAGACGCCTGATCTGGCCGCCCCCGAGCCCCCACCACGGTGCGTCATTTCTGTCTTGCTCGTCGATTCGAGCAAAAATTGCGCCGTTTTTCCGAGTGGGCGACACGAACCCTTGACGGTTCCTTGGGGTCTTCGCTAAAACTCCGCCCAGTGATGAGTCACCCAGGTTGCTCATCGCCATGGCCCCTTCGTCTAGCGGTCTAGGACACCGCCCTTTCACGGCGGCGACACGGGTTCGAGTCCCGTAGGGGTCACCTGCAACAATCCCCGGATGGTGTTTCCAAACGCCATCCGGGGATTTTTTTTTGCGCCGATCAGCGACATCCTTCGCGAGCCCGGGCAGTGCGGTGAGCGGAACATCCAGGCGGCCCCTCAACGAGATCGAGCCAACCTGCCACGGACGCATCAGCCTGCCACGGACGCATCAGCCTGCCACGGACGCATCAGCCTGCCACGGACGCATCAGCCTGCCACGGACGATTCAGCCTGCCACGGACGCCCAACCTGCCACGGACGATTCGGCCGCTGGTATGATCCTCGTTGCCTTTCACCCCGAGGATCCCCATGAAGTCCATCATCACGCCCGCACTGCTGTTTCTCGTTTCGCTGCTCTGCTTGCCAGTCGGCTCGTTGGCGGCCCCGCCGAATCTGGTCGTGTTTCTCGCCGACGACGCGGGCTGGGGTGATTTCAGCTGGTCCGGCAATCGACAAGTCTCCACCCCCAACATCGACTCGATCGCCAAGGGCGGTGTGTCGCTGGACCGATTTTACGTGTGCTCGGTGTGCGCCCCGACACGGGCGGAATTTCTGACCGGGCGCTACCACCCACGTGGCGGCGTTAGCGGCGTGTCGACGGGCAAGGAGCGGCTCGACCCCGACGAAAAAACCATCGCCGATGCCTTCCACGCAGCCGGCTACGCGACCGGTGCGTTCGGAAAGTGGCACAACGGCAGCCAATGGCCTTACCATCCCATGGCCCGCGGTTTCGATGAATACTTCGGCCACACTGCCGGGCATTGGGGCGAGTACTTTGACGCGCCGTTGGAAGAAAACGGGCGCATGGTCCGCACTCAAGGCTACATCGTCGATGTCTGCACCGATCGCGCCCTGGATTTCATCGATCGAAACAAAGCCCATCCGTTCGTTTGTTACGTCCCCTTCACCACGCCACACTCCCCCTGGACGGCACCGGAAAAGGACTGGCAGCGTTTCAAAGACAAACCGATCACGCAACGTGCCACCGACACCAAGGCGGAGGTCGACGACCACACGCGCTGCGCGTTGGCGATGGTCGAAAATCAAGACTGGAACGTCGGCCGGGTGCTCGATCGACTTGCCCAACACGGCATCGATGACAACACCATCGTCGTTTATTTCTCCGACAACGGCCCCAACAGCCACCGCTGGACCGGCGGCATGAAGGGCCGCAAAGGCACCACCGACGAAGGCGGCCTGCGATCGGTCTGCTACATCCGATGGCCCGCCAAGTTGCCGGCCGGGCACACCGTCACACCGATCTGCGGCGCGATCGACCTGATGCCGACCCTGACATCCCTGGCCGGCGTGAAACGAGTCGGTGACAAACCGCTCGATGGGCGCGACCTGACACCCTTGTTGATGCAACCGACGGCGGATCATCAGAACACTGACTGGACCGAACATCGGCACTTCTCCCACTGGGCGAACAAGGTCAGCGTGCGAACTCAAACGCATCGTTTGGACCACCAAGGCAACTTGTTTGACATGATCGCCGACCCGGGACAAACGACTCCAGTGAATGCACAGCAACCCGAACTCGCGGCGGAACTGACCGCAGCGGTCAAAGCCTGGCGTCAAGAGATGTTCGGAACCGATGCGCCGGCACCGCGGCAGCCCGCGAACAGAAAGAAGGGCGGCCAATCGATCGATCCTCGCCCTTTCACCGTCGGCTATCGCGAATTCCCGATCACGATGCTGCCGGCCCGTGACGGTGAACCGCGCGGCGGCGTCCGACGCAGCAGCGGCGCCCCCAACTGCTCGTACTTCGTCAACTGGACCAGCACCGACGACAGCATGGTCTGGCTGATCGAGGTGAACACGGCGGGCCGTTATGGTGTCACGATCGATTACACCTGCAAGGTTCCCGATGCCGGCTCGACGATCGAACTGAGCTTCAGCGGCGCGAAGCTGACGGGCAAAGTCGCGCCCGGCTGGGATCCGCCGCTGTACACCAACCAGGACACGCTGGAACGGCCCAAAGGCGAAAGCCAGATGAAAGAATTCCGAACGCTCGAGCTTGGCCAGATCGACCTGCCCGCCGGCACCGGGCCGCTGACCTTGCGCGCGACCGACATCCCCGGCCAATCCGTGATGGACGTCCGCCGGGTCACATTGACCCTGTTGCCTTAAGTTAAGAAATTGACGCAGCACCAGACCTGCTGACGCACGCCCCTAATGCGAGTGCTTGATGAGTGATTTGTATGTGAACCAACGGTTGACGATTCCGTCGTCGGAATTGGCGATCAGCGCTGCGCGAAGCAGTGGTCCGGGCGGACAGAACGTGAACAAGGTGAATTCCAAGATCACGCTGCGATGGTCACCGGAAAAATGCACCGCGATCGATCCGGGTTGGCGAAACCGCTTCATCGCCCGCCACGCCAATCGGATCACCAAAGACGGTGAGCTGGTCTTGCACAGCGAACGCTACCGCGACCAACCGCGGAATCTGGCCGACGCCCGGTTTCGGCTGGTCGAAATGCTGCTGGAATGCCGAGAACCGGCCAAGAAGCGAAAGAAAACCCGGCCGACGCTAGGCAGCAAACGTCGCCGCAAGGAAGCCAAAACCAAACTCAGCCAGAAAAAACAAAGCCGCCGACAATCATTCGGCGACTAGCTGTCGCGGCAACTGCAAACGAAAACAACATCCGCTGCCGCTGGGCGGATCCAGGATCACGATCGCTCCGCCGTGCTCTTTGAGGATTTTCGCGCTGACGGGCAACCCCAGCCCTGTCCCCCGCGCGCCTTTTCTCGATTCGAACAGCGAAAAAATCTTTTGCCGATCCTCGGGCGAGACTCCGGGTCCGTTGTCGATCACGTCGATGTACCATCCCGCTTGATCGTCGTACCCGGTTTCGACTTTGACCTTGCCCACCTCTGCCGGCGGATCATTCTCGTTCTGCTCCTGCAATTCGGGTTCATGGTCACCTTTGACGGCATCGATCGCATTGGTGACCAGATTCAAAATCGCCTGATGCATCGCGTCGGGATCAAAAAACGCGGGAGGCATTCTGGCACCGGTCTGCAAGGTCAATTCGACACCGGATTCACCGGCCCGGCTGGCCATCAACTCGACCACATCGGCCGCGGTTTCGTTCAAGTCGGCTTCGACCTTTTGTGGCTGACGTTCTTTGGAGAACGTCAACATGTCCATCACGAGATTGGAGATCCGTTCTTGATTGCGATCGACCATGCCCCAGCCCCGGCGGACGGCATCGGTGTCGTCTCGTTTCAGTCCTGCTTCGATCAGATAACTTCCGCCGCGAATGCCTTGCAGGATGTTCTTCACGTGATGCGAGAGCGTGGCGATGGTTTGCCCCATGGCGGCCAGGCGTTCGCTTTGCAGCAGCGCGGAGTAGTAGAACGTGTCCTCGATCGCCAACGCCGCTTGATGCCCGATGGCCGTGATCAGCCGCAGGTGCTCGTCGGTGAAGCG
>NZ_JBFHKV010000754.1:0-4417 GCF_041595215.1 Stieleria sp.
CGGGCGAATTCCAGGGGTGGGGCCAAAACACCATCAGTGCTTTGCCGACCAGCAAATCGCGTGGGACGTAGGAGGCATCGGCGAACGCGTAGGCTTGATCGCGGAACCGGTCGGGCAGTCGGGCACCCAGTTTGGTTCCGGCCCAACAGCGGGCATCCAGACTTTCGGGGCTGTTATCGCCCATCGGAAAGAATTGATTTTCTTCTAAGCGAAACGTCACCTTGCGGCGTGTTTGCCAGACGGGGAACTGTTCCCACAGGTCGGGACGCGCCATCACGTCTTGGATGTCTCGAAAGCTAATGTTTGGTTGAGCGAGTTGGTAAAGCTCGTTCATGTCGTAGTCAAAGATGCCGAACGAGCTGTTATCGGTGGCGACGTAATACTTGTCGCGATCAATTTTGACTCGATCGACCGTTGCTGCCCCGCCACGCACTGCGATGCCGACCGGTGCGGCGTCCATCGGATGGACGCCCGCTTGGTATCGCGGATACGCTTCGTCGTCGCCATGAAAGGCTCGGGCGTCGAACGTGGTCGGCCCGTCAAATTCCACCAACGCGTCGTCCACCCACAGCAACAGTTGGTCATCGCAGTTGCTGAATCGGACCGAAAACGTTTCGCCGGCCAGCGCCCCGCTGGCTCCTTGCACCGAAGCCGCTTGTTTGCCATCGGTGCCGGTAAACTGCAGCGATTGGTCACCGTCCAAGATGACGAGTTTGGCGTTGCCGTTTGTCAGATCGATGCGGCATTGGTACTGAATCCCGGCCTCGATCAATTCCAACGTCAATTCCTTGCATTGACTCGACGCAGTCACCTCGGATTCGACAATCAGGTCACCGACCCAGTGCAAGCCGTCATCGGCAATACCGCGTTCGCCGAAGCGGGCATCGCCGCCGAATTGTGCCAACGGACCACCCGACTTGTAATCGGGATTCCATGGCGGCTTACCGGCCCAACGTGCGTTGGAGGGTGTTGTTTCATAGACATCGCGACTGGGGACCGTGATGTAGCAGTCATAGGCGTAGAAGTCGGTGATCAGTCGACTGCTGTAGGGGGCAACCGTATTGAGCGGCCCGCCCTTGGCGGCGGTGTTCCATTGCGTGTCGGTCGGCCAGCGGTGGAAGTAACGCAGCCAGTGGGTCTCGGTCTCGTTCTTGGGCTCGACCGAGGCGACCAAACCGTCTTGGCTGCGATCGATCGTCCAAGAGTCCTCGGGCGGGGCCGAGGTGTTTTCTCGCCACGGTTGGATTCGGCTGGGGTAGCCGGACTTGATCAGCAAGTCCGACTGCTGGTCGGTGTCATAGACGTGGTGCCGCATCGCCAACAGTTTGTCGGCCGGTTTGCGGAGGATGACATCCGATGTCGGTTCATCGGTCGGTGCCGCGTAGACATCGCCATGAAAGACACTGATCGTTTCATTGGGCAGCCCGACGAGCCGTTTGATGTAGTTCTGTTTCGGGTTCCCCGGGAACTTGAACACAATCACGTCCCAGCGTTCGGGCTCGCTGAGCGTGTAGGCAAACTTGCTGACCAGGATCCGGTCGCCGTTGAAGGTGGCGGCGTTGCTGTTGTCGGCCAGATCCAGGTTATTGATGTAGCGGCAATTGGGACAAATACCACCCACAACCGTGTCGTCTTGGTACGGCCCCCGGCGTTCTTTGCTGGCACCGATTTGGAAACGATGATCGCACTGTTGGCAATCGATATCCTTGTGAGCCCCCATCAGCGTCGGCGCCATCGAGCCGGTCGGGATCACAAAAGCTTCGGCGACAAACGCGCGAAAAAGCAGCGCCAACACGAACGCGACCACAAACGCCTCAACAGTTTCCCGCTGGGCGGAGGTGCGGATCGAGTCGCCGAATCGTTGTTCCGGTGTCCGGTCATCCGACGACGCAGCCGACTCGGCACGCGAGGGTGTTTTTTTGGCGGCTTTGCCAGTGTCGTTCGAATTCTTCGATTTTCGCGTCATTCGTCGCTGCGGATCAACTTGAAAGGGGGAGAAAACTCTGGCGAAAGGCCGTTCCATGCAGGGATATTAGCTGGTTTATCGCTCGCTGGGAACTTCGATTGCATCGAGCGATTCTTGGCCGCGAACTCGTGTCGTCACCCAGATTTTTGCGTCTGACAGCAACTCGAGCGACAAAAACGCATGATCGACCCGCATTGCGAGGCGGATTTTAGATCGCCGGGGCAGGCGGGCGGGCATTCCAGCTGCACAATTTTGGTCGAATCGATAGAATACGAGCGGTTAATCAAACTGAAATTCCTCGTCGGCCGTCGGAAAGATGCTCCAACCTCTGCAACACGCTCCACGCCTCGTCTGGACCTGGTGCGCCGCCCTTTTGCTCGTCGGGGGGCTTTGCCAAGGCTCAATCGGCGTCGCTCGGGCAGCTGACGGTGACAGTCCGGCCGATGACAAAGCCAAAACGACCGACCAGTTGATCCAAGAACTGATCGAAAAACTCGGCAGCGACAGCTATGCCACCCGAATGCGGGCCCGGAATCAGCTGAAGATGTACGGGCTAGAGGCATTTGATGCCCTTCGCGAGGCTCAAAACCATGACGACAGCGAGATCTTGTCGGCCGCCCGCTATCTGATCAGCAGCCTACAAGTCAGCTGGTCCAAGGATTCGGATCCGAAAGAAGTCCAAGAGATCCTCAGCGAATATGGCGCCCAAAGCGAAGCCGACCGACTGGGACGCATTGAGCTGCTGGGGCGTTTGCGTGACCAAATGGGGGTCGAGGCCTTGGCGAGGCTGGCACGATTCGATCCCAGCGTCCCGCTCAGTCGTCGCGCGGCGATGTTGGTCCTGAAGCAGCCGCTCGGCCGCGAAAAGGTCAGCCGACGTCGCTTGGCCGAACGGATCGAAGCGGTGATCGGAGACAACCCACGCGATTCGTCACAGTGGTTGCTGGCCTACGCAAAGGATCTGCAGGCGGGAAGTTACTCGCCCGAACGCTGGGAAGAACTCGTCCGCCAGCAGCGCAGGCAGGTCGATGCGGGGGTCAGCCCCGACGTCACGTCGGCGTCGGTGATGCAGATGATTCGCGTGCTGGCCACGCGGGCCCTGGCCGAAGACGCACGCGAGGCGGCGTTGTCGCTGGTGATGGAACACATCGATCTGATCGCCCCGGCCACTCGCGATCTGTCCGAGCATGCCGGGTGGTCGATTCGCCAAGGACTGTTCCCGATCGTGGTCGCACTCTACGAACGGCATCAACACGCTTTTGGCGAAAACGCCGAGTTGCTGTATTCGGCCGCGCAAGCCTATGACGAGATCGGCCAGAGCGAGTTGGCAGAGGAACTCGCCGCGGACGCGCTGCAGATCAACCCCCTGCCCGAAGTCGCCGCGAGTGATGCTGCCGAACCCGGTGAGGCGGAAAAACCGAAAGCGGACGAAAACGCGATCACCGACCACCAGCTGCAAGAGATCGCGTATGCCCATTATCAAGCCGCGTTGTTGCTGCGTTCGCGAGGGCGATTCGAATGGGCCGAACGCGAAAATCGAGAAATCATCAAGCATTGCGATATCGAATCAATCGTCGGCGTCAGCGCGCGTCAGGAATTGGCGCGGATGTTCAGCGAACAGCTGCGGCACGAAGACGCCGCGACGGTGTTGTTTCCGATCGCCGATCGGGCCAAGAAAGATCGCCTTTATCAATCGCGAATGTCGCGATGGCAAATCAGCCTGAGTCGGATCCGCAGCCTTTACGAATACGAAAGCGGTCTCGCGTTGCTGGAAAAAAACGCTGACGATCGGGCGACGTTGAACGAGGTCAAAAGCAAGCTGCAACTGGCCTATCGATTTGACAACGACAACATCGATATCCTGATTCGGATGTATCGTTTGGATGATCCCGGCGACCCCGATTGGAAGCCATCGGTGATCAAACAAATTGTCCAGAATCGCGATGCACTGCAGCAGCGAATCTCCCGGATCGAGTCCCGCAAAAAGATCATCAAGCCGGAAGACTACAAGGCGGAACTGGGCGAAGCGTACAATCAATACGCGTGGTTGGTCGCCAACACCGAAGGCGATTACGAACGTGCGTTGAAGTGCAGTCTGGATTCGTTGGAGTTCCTCGATTCGGAAGATCTGATGTACCGCGCCGCGCGGCTGGATACCTGTGCCCGTTGCTACTTTGCACTCGGCCGGATCGAAGAAGCGGTCATCACGCAGGAACAAGCGATCAAGCTTGACCCGTTCTCACCCCCGATGCTCCGTCAGTTGGAACAGTTCAAAGCCGCCCTGTAACGCAACCGGGCGTAGGGCATGCCGTGCATGCCAAAACGGGAAGGGCATGCTGTGCATGCCAAGACGAGTAGGGCATGCTGTGCATGCCAAATGTCACGCACCGCATGACCGAACTCTTGGGAAAGTGAGGCTCGCGCCAAACGGCAGACCATCGTTTGAACTCA
>NZ_JBFHKV010000755.1:0-4416 GCF_041595215.1 Stieleria sp.
GACCACATCCAGAACTCCATCAATGAGTGCTTCGGCGTAGGTGCTGTCGTTAAAGTACTGTGTCCACGTGCTACCGCTATCGGGCGTGTGGGCCGTGATGTTGGTGTTGCCGGCTTCGGTAAACGAATCACTGAACGTTGCAAAGGTCGCAGCCCCACCCGTCACCGTCGCGTTGGACAACGTGGCAACCATCGTCTCGGTGCCCTCCACGGCGGCGTCATCGATGGCGTCCACGGTAAAGGTAAACGCGCCCAGGCCTGAACCCCCATTGAAGGCACTGTCAAAGGTCAAGGTGTCCGTACCATCGAACGTGACACCGGCAGTCGACGCGGCTGCCGTCACGATCGCGGACACAAAGTCGTCGTAGTCGGTGCCGGAGAGAGCCGTGCCCGAGACGGTGATCTCCACGCTGGCGGTATCGCTTCCGGTCAGGGCATCACCCGAAAGCGTCACGGTGAACGTCGCCGTCTCCGTCAGGTCTTCGGAGATACTGGGCGTGGAACCGATCGTAAAGCTGACCTTCGATCCCGCTAAAAATTCAAAGGCACCGATATCGTAAGTCGCGTCACGAGCCGTGCCTCGCTGGTCGGTGGTCGGCCCGGTGTTGGATCCGGCGTCGATGGCGGTGCTGCCAGCCAGCAGCGCGTGGGTCAGTGTCGCCCCGCCGTTATCGGTGAGAACTCCGAGCAGCGGATCAATCGGACTTCCCCCGCTGCCCACCTGATCGCCGTTGACGCCGTCGGTGAATCCGGAAGCGGTCCCGACGTCACCGATCAGGTTATTGCCGAGACTGGAAAATATCCCGGCGAGATCATCGTCGGTTGCTGCGGTATTCCCCGCCACTAAAATATTGCGTACTGTCGGTGTTGAGCCTGACTCAAAGATGCCGCCGCCCGCAGTAGCCGAATTGTTTGTCACGGTGACATTTTGGAAAGAAGCGGATCCGCGCGTATAAATCCCACCGCCGTTGTCGGACGTCGAGTTGCCGCTGATGGTCACGTTCGTGAAGGCAGTGGTTGATCCATTTTCGTAGACACCGCCGCCTCCTTGAGTGTTTGCCGTGTTGTTCGAAATCGTCGTATCAGTGATGGTTGCGTTGCCGGTGTTGAGGATTCCGCCTCCCTTGTTTTGCGCGAAATTCCCGTCGACTGTCACCGATTGGAGCACCAGGATTCCATCGCTCGAGATCGCGCCGCCATCTTTGGAAACATTGTTTTTCAGCACGACGCTGGTGAGCGACAGACTCGCGATGGAATCGACCCTGACGCCGCCGCCGGCATCTGACTTATGTTCGCCATGCTGAATCGTCAGTTCCGAAAACGATACATTCCCCGACAGGATGTCAAAGACGCGATCGGTATCCAGCCCGCCAGCGGCACCATCACCGCCCCCGTCGATGATCGTCAATCCGGAGCCCGCCCCGTTGATTGTCAGTCCATCCATGATGTCCAAGTCACCGGTCGCTGCTGAATCGTCACCGATTCCCGCGGTGGTGATCAGATACGTGCCTGCCAACAATTGAATCGTGTCAGCGCCCGCGGTGTTGTTGGTCGCGATGATTGCTTCGCGAAGTGAGATGAATCCGTCGGCGCCTTTGTTGGAGAGCAAGGCACTGATCGAGGTGGTCGTGCCGTCGACCACATCGTTGGTGGTGTCGACGATCAGTGTGTCGCTCCAGAATTTAGCGATGAATCCGTCACTCGTTCCGGCCAACGTCTCGTCGTAGGCGCCGGTCGTGGAATCGAAGTCGGCCGATTGGGTTTCGCCGACGACGTACAGGTTGTCGGCCCCGTCGAGCGCAATGTCGTAACCGTATTCATTCGCGCTGCCGCCCAGGAACGTCGAGTAAACCAGATCCGCTGCTCCGCTACCGAGCGGATTGATCGCCGAAATGAAGGCGTCTCGGGTACCTCCCCTGGTGGCATCGTAGGCGTCGCCTGTCGTGGGAAATGCGGCCGATACCGCTGTACCGGTGATCCAGGCGATCCCTGACGAATCGACCGCGATGCCTCGTGCGTCATCATCGGCTGTGTCGCCCAGGAACGTGGAATAAGCCAGCGACGCGGCGCCGCTCAGACCGGTATCGACCACCGCAAAGAATGCATCGTCGTTGCCGCCTCCGCCGTAAACCGTATCGTAGGCTCCGGTCGTGGTATCAAAGTCCGTCGAAACCGTGTAGCCGGCGATGTAGGCGCGTCCACTGGCATCGAGGGCAATCGACTTCGCTTCATCGTTCCCGGTTCCACCGAGGTAGCTGCTGTAGACCAAGTCACTGGCGCCGCCGCCGAGTGGATCCAGTTTCACGATGAAGGCATCTTTGCCGCCGCCGCTGGTGCTTTGATAGGCATTTCCGGTCACCGGCAAATCGGTGCCATTGGTGAACCCGGTCAGGTACGCGGCCCCTGATCCATCGATCGCGATATCAAGCGTTTGGTCGCCCCCGCTGCCCCCGAAGTAGCTGCCGTAGACGATTCCCGATCCGTCCGCGGCGACCACCGCGAGAAACGCATCGGCTCCACCGCCGGGGGTCGCCTGGTAAGCACCTGCCGTCGCGAACCCCGTAATCGATCCGGCCAGCGTGCCCGTCACGTAGGCCTGGCCCGAACCGTCTACGGCGACTCCGAAAGCAGAATCATTGCTGAGGTTTGATCCGATGTAACTGCCGTACAGGACCGTCGATCCGGTCGCGTCCAACTTCAACACAAAACCGTCCGAAGATCCACTCAGCACTTCATCGTAGGCGCCCGCGGTGGTGGTGAAGTCCGCCGACGCGGTCTTGCCCACCACGTACGCGTTTCCGGACGCGTCGATGTCGATGTCGTAACCGAAGTCGTTGCCCGTGCCACCGAGGTAGGTTGAATAGAGGACCGTGCTGCCGTCGGCACTCAGTTTCGTGACAAAGACATCGTTCCCACCGGTCGTGCCGAACGGCCCGGTTGTCGTCGGGAAATCGGCCGAAGCTGTGGTGCCGGTGATGTAGGCGTTGCCGGACGAATCGACCTTGATGGCTTCCGCCGTCTCGGTCCCCAGGCCGCCGAGATACGTGCCGTAATCCAAAATCGGGTCGATCACCAACTCGCGTGAGTGGTCGTAATCGCCCACTGCGAACCCGACGCTGCCGTCCTCACGAATCAAGTAATGACTCTCGACGGTTTGGCGAGCCCCGTCGGCGGACTCTTGATAGCTGTACGGCGCGCGGAAGCGAATCGTTTCGTTGCTGCCACTCATCGTGATCACCAACTCGCCGCCCTCGCCAATCGCGACCGATTGGGCACCATCCATCTGCAGCGTGATTTGGCCAACCTCTGCACCAGGACCGACAATGAAGTCGTACTCCAAGTGGCGTCCATATCCGTAATAGCGGACATTGATGCCGTCATAGATGTTCTCGTACTCGACCGCGCCAAACTTCCCGACGTCGCGAATCCATTCGCTTGGCTCACCGAGCAGGTAGTGGCTGCGGCCGACAAGCTCGTCGACCCCGACAACCGTCGTCGGGGTTTGATCCGACACGACATCCAGCGTTAAGACGGCTCCATCTGCAAGGCTGAGCACTGCATCACCATCGCTCAGAAATACGGTGTAGCCACTGCCCCTTGCCAGGAAATCGACAGCAGTGTCCGTTTGCCCCAGGTTTTCCTCGAACGTCAGCGGCACTTCTGACGATTTAGCTTGAAGCGTCGCATCGGCGGTGGACTCCGTTTCAGCCAGCAAGCCGAGCCACTCGGTCATCTGAAACGCCGAGGCGTAATCAATCGTGCCGAGTGAATATTCGAGTTCCCAGTCGCCCCCGAGACTTCGGTGCCCGGTCAAGTCATCACTCGCCGCGACGTCGGCATCGGTCAATGCGGCAATTGAATCGATCAGCGCGCGGCCTTCGTCGCTATTGGCCAATTCACAGCCGTAGATCAGCAGGTCGGCATCGGCATCGAGCGCCGCTCCCCAGTTCGCGAGGTCACCGGCATAGCCATCTGCCGTGTCGATACTCAGCCGCGTGTTACCCAGCCGAATGGATTGACCGTCGCTGTGACTGAGAAGATGAACTGCGTCGATACCTGAGAGGCCGGACAAAGTCTGTGAGATCTGTTCGACGCCGTCTGCGTCCTCGGACAGTCGTACAATCAACCACTGAGTGTTGCCTTCGGCGCCCTGTCGCAATCCTTCGACCAGCGTATCGGCATCTTGGACGCCCGCGTCTACAAAAACGACCTGGATCGAAGCGCCGGGGATGGATGCAGGCAGCGCCGCGACGTCATCAATCGAGGATTCATCGGGTTCATTCGTGGGCAAAGCTTGCGATTCAGCGGCTGAGGACGCGCCCGCTGCAGCCTCAAACGCCGCATCGACCGCCGATCCATCCTGCATCTCCATCAGCCCCATCAGCGCATCGAGGTAGTCAGCATCAACGCTCGGCCC
>NZ_JBFHKV010000756.1:0-4414 GCF_041595215.1 Stieleria sp.
GACGTGATGTCGATCGGCGCTCGACCGTCCAGCGATCCGACCAGTGACACCACATCGGAAGCGTCTCGGACCAGACCGCCGATCGTCGGATCTTGGGTGCGGGTGTCGGTGTCACTGCGTCCGGTGTCGTTGACCAAATCGATTTCGAAAATCGGTCCGTCATGATCGACGAACACGACGTTCAGGTTGACCGTTGCAGTGTTGCCGGCCGGATCGGCCGCCAGAACCTGCAACGCATTAGTGCCGGGCGTCAGCTCGACGCCTTCGATTTGGAACCGGTCAAACTCACCGGCCACGGTGAAGTTTGGTCGTCCGACCAGTTCCAGACGGGTGCCTCTTTCGGCCGTGCCGACGAGGGTGACCGACGAAGTCGTGGTATGGAACGGGCTGCCCAAATCGGCTCGTTGCTGCGCCGCGAGCAACCCGACGGTCGGTTTGATGAACGTGTCATCGAACGTAATGAATCGCGGCGCGGTAAAGAAACTGACATTGCCGGCTGCGTCGATCGCTTGGGCGACAAATCGATGCCGCCCGCGTTCGCTATCGGCCGACAATGTGACGATTCCGCCTGCATCGGCCCGGTCGACTTCGTCACCGTCGGCAAACAGAATGACCTGGGCGTCCGCGGCGTCGACGCTGGTGACAAACGTCAGCGTCGGGCTGTTGGTGATCCCGTCGCCGGGAGTCCCCGAATCGCTTGCCGCGTCGAGTCGAAGCGGCGCGGGCGTGTCGGGTCGGGTCGTATCAAGGGTGAAAACAAGTTCGGCGAGTTCGGAGACATGACCGACCTGATCTGCGGCGCGCATGCGGACGCTGACTGAACCGTCATCGAGCCGATCACCGGCGATCGTTTCGAGCACGCTGCGATCGAGTGTGAATGCGTTGTCGCGCAACGATCCCAGCGTATTGACGAACGCACCGGCGTTGACGCTGACTTGGAAACTGGTGATGCGGGTCGCGTCGTCGACCCTGCCCGTCACGGTCGGATCCTTTGTCAAACGATCGCTCGCCGAAACCCCGCTATCGTTGGCCAGTTGCAATTCGATTTCCGGAGCCGACAGGTCGGGCGCGTCGTAGGTCGTCGACGCGTCCACCTCGATCGGATTGCCCGCCAAGTCCTCGGCGACCACGCGGAATCGATTCAATCCGTCACGAAGTCGGACTCCGTCAAAGCGATAGCTGCCATCGGCGGCGGCGATGGTTTCGCCGATCGCCGTTTGCGAGTCCAAGCCTCGATACAGGAACACGGTTGCATCGGCTTCGGTCAACCCGCTGATCGATCCGGCGTCCGACCCCGCGCCCGGCAACGTGATCTCCGACGTCAACGAATCGGGCGCGGTGGTGTCGAGGACCACCGTCAATGGGTCACTCTGTGTGCTGACGTTTCCCGCGACATCGGTGATCGTCGCGGTGATCTGGTGCGTACCCTCGCTGAGTCCCGTGAGCGTGACCTCGCCGGGCCCGTCGGGCAACATGAATTGCGCATGCGGGTTCCCATCGACCAACACATCGACGGTCGATTGTTCGCTGACGTGCAGTCCAAAACTCAGCTTCGTCGTGCTGGTGATCGCGTCTTGATCCTCGCGTCCCAGATCAGAATCAGGCGACAGCGTCAGACGGGCGGGTGCGGCCGGCGCCGTCGTGTCCAGGACCAGACTGACCGATCGTCTGGCCGAGGCATTGTCGTACAGGTCAACGGCCTGCAGCGTGAACGTGACATCTCCATCGTCGAGCGGTTGGCCGATCGCGTTTTCAATGTCCGCCGATGACAACGTAAACGTCGCTCCGGTCAATGAAGCGGTCACGTCTGCCGGACCGTAGGAGGCGGTTGTAGAATTCGCCGCCGAAACCACGTTGACCGACAGGAACAAACCGGCGATGGCCGACGCATCGTTGATCGCACCGGACAGCGTCGGTTGCGAAGTGACGGCGTCGTTGAAATACAGCCCGGTGTCGTCCGACAGCGTGACGGCGATTTCGGGCGCGTCGGATTCCAATCGCGGCCGGAACAGGTTGATGCTGCGCTGGCGAGTGTTGCCGAGTGAATCGGCCGACGAAACGGTCAGCACGTTAGGTCCGAACCGCAATGGAACCGCCGAAAGCGAGAACGCACCGCCGGCATCCGCGGTCGTCTCGATCCCCGTTCCGGTCAACCGAACCACCGCTCCGGGTTCGGTCGTGCCGACCAGGGTGACCGAATCGAGATCCGTGGTTTGATCGCCGATCGCGCCGGTATCGCTGGCCGGGTCGAGATCCAGCGAATCGATCTGCGGCGCCGTCGTGTCGACGGTGAGGGTCAGCGTACCGGTGACCGGGCTGCGATTGCCGGTCGGATCTTCGGCGGTGGCGGAAAACGTAAAGGTTCCGTCGCCGAGACCTGTCAAGTTGAGCGGGAAATCGACGGGGCTTGCGGCCACACCGAGCGCGATTTCTTGATCGCCACGGTACAGACGAACGATGCTGCCGGTTTCCCCCTCGCTACGAATCATCACGTTGGGATCGCCGACCGTCACGCCCGACACTTCGCTGCCGTCGGCCTGCACCAGCACCGGCGTCGTCGGAACGGGAGGCGCCGTGTCGTCGATCGTCAATTCCACATCCTCCGGATCCGAAACGTTCCCGAATCGGTCGGTCGCGACGAGCGTGATGACATGATCACCTTCACCAAAGGCCTGGCCGGCGCGGGCGAAAAGATCCGCCAAGGGGAACCGGAACGACTTGTCGGCCGAAAGTTCATCGACCATTTCGACGTCCGTGGATCCGTTGATCGACATCAACAGAGAGCTGACGTCACTGACATCGTTGATGACCAGCGAGAACTCGGCGTTGCTTTGGTAGGATTCGACCAACGGCAGCGCGTTGTTCGGCAACGTGACGGCGGCGATGATCTGCGGCGCGACAAAATCGGTCGTCAGGGTCAGCCGATTGCGCCAAGCGACAAAATCATGCCGATCGATGATCCCTTCACCGGTCAAATCGCGGTGCCGGACATACCGACCCGAATCGGCATTGGAGTTCAGACTGTTGCGGATGTCGCGCCAATCTTCCACTTCGACTTCGTTGTTGCCGTTGACATCACTGAGCAACCGATGGAACGGCAGCGGCAAATAATCCCCGCCGAACTCGGGACCGGTCGCCAACGTCTGCAGTCGGTTCGCGGCGCTGGCGATCCCCGCCGTTCGAAGTGCAAGGTAATACTGTTTGTCTTGCTGAATCAGTCCGTCGACGTCCAAGTTCAGCTGGAATGTCCCCGAGTCGTAGGTGTAACGCGACGGATCCAGACGAATCTGATGACCGTCAATGTCGATGATAAAGATGTCCGCGGCGGGGTCGATGATCCAGGCGTCTTGATTGAACGTGACTGTCAGGGTGTGAATCAGCGAGCGTTGGACTTCGCCACGGTTGACGACAAAATCGACAACGGACATCGGTTCAACAATCACGGACTCGACATCCAAATCCAGCGATTCAGTTTTGACGACCGGATCGGCAGTTTGATCGGTCGCGGTGACCTGGACTTCTAACTTGGCTTGCCCCGACCATCCGGCGGCGGGGATCAAACTCAACGCGTCCAGTTCATCCGGTCGCAAGCGATAGTGACCGTCGGCGACACGTGTTCCACCGCTGAGGGTCGCCCCTTGAGGCAGCGACTGAATCGTGATCATCACTTCTTCGCTGCCATCGATATCCATCGCGGCCGCATCGATCGACAGCGGCAATTCGGTGTCCTGGGGTCCCGATGTCCTCTCGGTCGTCAGCAGCGGGTCATCGGTGATCGGCGCGACCGTCAGACTGACAAACGCCTCGCCGGAAACAAACCCGTCGAGATCCTTGACCGTGTAAGTGAACGAATCGTTTCCGGAGTAGTCCAAATCGGGTGCGTAGGTCACATGACCGCTGCCGGTCGTGACGAAGAGCTGTCCGTGCGAGGGGCCGGACATGATGGTCAGCGTCGACGGATCCAACAACGATTCATTGTCGACGTCGTTGGCCAACACGTCGAAGATCACCGGCACGTCTTCGTCGGTCGTCACCAAGTCGGTGTTCGCCACGGGGGCGCGCAACTGGCCGGTGACCAGGAACACGTTGTCGATCTTGACCTCGCTGTGAGTTTCGGCGAATCCCAACAGATCGAACGAAAGCACGGCCAGGGTCCCCGCCGGGATTGCGGTCAAATCAATTTGCACCAGCAAGCGATCCCCCGAAATGGTTCCACCCAGATCGGCGGACGGATCGACGGAATCGGCGTCGCCCACCGTTACCGACGAAGCTGCCGTGTACGTTCCGTCGGAGGCGATGTTGAGCAGTGCGTCGCTGTTACCGATGGCCAGTTGACCGGCCAGCGGCGCCAGGGAAGTCGCGTCCAACAAGGCGACTTCGAAAGCATCGGGCGTTCGCGCATCGGTCGCGGCAA
>NZ_JBFHKV010000757.1:0-4405 GCF_041595215.1 Stieleria sp.
AAGTCACGTAAATGGTTGACATGACTAATATTTCTACAAAAAGGGGTTGGGCGGACTCGCCGGCTGATCGAAGAGAGGCTGGGGGACAAAGGGGGCCATCGGGACAAAGGGGGCCATCTCTGTCAGAGATAGATTCGATCTCCCGAGGCGATCGTCGTCGCCGAACGGTTGTCCGCCGCACGCTGCTGCCGGGACGGGTGGACAATGCGACCGTCTCGGGAGGTAGAATGTGGGTTTTGAGGCGAGACCATTGAATCAGTGTCCTCCTCCGTTGGGTGCCTTTCGGTCCGGGGCTCCGTTTTTGGAGATTTTTTGATCGTTTGGTGTGACAGGAACCCGGCGGCTGTGTTTGGCTGGTAGGAGAAATCGATGTTGCAAGGTCCGGAAACTCGAGCGTCACTGATCGGCAAGCTGAACCAACCGGCTTCGGAAGAGGTTTGGATGGAGTTTGTCAGCCTGTACCGACCGCTCGTGGTTCGGGTGGCGTTGGCCAAAGGCCTGCAGCACGCCGACGCGGAAGATTTGGCCCAAGACGTGTTTGCCGCGGTGCGACGGTCTCTGGAGACGTTCGAAACACGTGGCCGGGGTTCGTTTCGAGCTTGGTTGTTCCGCATCACCCGCAACCTGGTCGTCAATCAGCTGACACGCCCCAAGGGGCCGGTGGGGTCGGGTGACAGCCAGATGAACCAGTGGTTGATGCAACAACCGGATCGGCAGAACGAGACGGCCACCTTGTTCGATCACGAACTCCGTCGTCAGCAATTTCATGTAGCGGCGGACAGGGTGCGTTCAAAATGCGAACCCGCCACGTGGCGAGCGTTTTGGATGACGGCCGTCGAAGGCCAATCGATCTCCACTGTCGCGGCATCGCTCGGCAAGGCCGAAGGCGCCGTGCGGATGGCAAAGTGCCGCGTGTTTGCACGTTTGCAACAAGAAGCTCAATCAATTTCCAGCCTGTGGGAGACCGAAGAATGATTGCACGCCTTGGCAACGACCAAAACCAGCGCGATCGATCTCACTACGACCGTGAAACGCTCGACGACTTTCTGCACGATCGTCTCGCCGCACGCACCGAAGCAGTCACCCGACACATCGAGTCGTGCGAGGATTGTCAGTGCGTGGTCGAGGGCA
This sequence comes from Stieleria sp., assembly GCF_041595215.1. NCBI lineage: Bacteria > Pseudomonadati > Planctomycetota > Planctomycetia > Pirellulales > Pirellulaceae > Stieleria > Stieleria sp. The sequence goes on from NZ_JBFHKV010000757.1 coordinate 1,132, forward strand.
TGGCCGAAGAAAACCTCAGCTGGCGAGACCTCGCTGCGTTGTTTTCCGAACCATCGGGCGCTTTCGTCAAGGGCTGTGCAGCTTCCCCGCACCGCTCCGCAACCGACGATGCTGGCGAGGACGAGCACGGGCGGCAAGCCGGCGCCGCGTCGTTTCTCGAACCGTCCCGTGATCCCGATTCGATTGGACGCTTTGCACGCTACGAGATCAAACAAGTTCTTGGCCGTGGCGGCATGGGGATCGTGATGCGGGCGTTTGATACGTCGCTGGGGCGTCATTGTGCCGTGAAAGTCTTGGCACCCGAGTTGGCCTGTTCCGCCGCCGCGCGGCAACGTTTTTCTCGCGAAGCCAAGAGTGCCGCCGCGGTCGTCCATCCGCACGTTGTTCCGATTCAAACGGTCGATGAACACGATGGACTTCCGTACTTGGTCATGCCCGTCGTGGACGGCCCGAGTTTGCAACAGCGGGTGCAGCACGATGGCCCCTTGTCACCGATCGAAACCGTCCGAATCGCGGCACAGATCGCCGACGGCCTTTCCGCAGCCCACCAGCAGGGGTTGGTCCATCGCGACATCAAGCCGGCAAACATCTTGTTGGAAAACAGTGTCGAACGCGTCCAAATCACCGACTTCGGGTTGGCCCGAGCGGTGGACGACGCCAGCATGACACGCAGCGGCGTGATCGCGGGCACGCCGCAATACATGTCGCCCGAACAAGCTCACGGAGATGCGATCGACCACCGCAGCGATCTGTTCTCACTCGGCAGCGTCATGTACTTCATGCTCACCGGACGCAGCCCGTTTCGTGCGGAAACAACAATGGGGGTGCTCAATCGGATCGGCAATGACGATCCGCGATCGCTGCGTGAAATCAACGCCGACGTTCCCGCGTGGCTTGACGCAATCGTGATGCGGCTGCTCAGCAAGACCCCCGAGCATCGCTATCAAACTGCATCGCAGGTCGTTCGGTTATTGAATCGCTGGCAGGCCCATCTGTTGGACCCGACGGGAACCGAAGCCCCGGAGGTTCAACCCACCCGAAAACCTCGGCCAAGTGCCTCGGCTAACGGTCGCAAAACCGGAAAACCCTTGCCCTGGATCGTTGCCGCGGGATTGTTCGGCTTTCTCCTGTGGGCGGCAACCATCATCATCTTGCAGACCGAGCAAGGCACGTTGCGTATCGAAAGTAACGCGGATGCGAATCTACCGATTGTCATCCGGAAAGGTGACGAAGTCGTCGATCAGATGTGGGTCAGCCGAGCAGGAAAAACGATCGAGATCAAAACGGGCGTGTACGTCGTCGAAATCGCCGGCGACGTCGATGGTTTCGAGATCCAAAATGATTCGGTCGTCATCAGACGTGGAGCAACGCAAGTGGCCACGATTGTCGAAACAAAGTCCGCCGGCAATGACCGGAGTGACGCGAAGCCGCAGTCGGCCGACCAAGCCGTGCCTCCCAAACTCGCGCCGTACACACGGATGGAGTTTCGAGAACAACAGGTCGTTGTCACGGTGGGATCCGAACACTACGAACTGCTGAAGATCGACCACCTCGCGATCGAAGACCTGGTTAAACAAACAAAGCAGGCGTTTGGTCAGAACTGGAAGAAACGATTGAGTGAGGACTTGGTAGAGGTCTTATGGAAGCTTGGGCATGTCCCCAGTGAGTCTGTGCTTCTAAAGCTTCGCAAACTTGATTCGGGGGAGGTCGTCTCGATCGATGCACCGCTGACCAAAGCGAATCGCAATGCACTCTATCGTGACAACAAGCACAACCAACCGGAGGAGGGCAGTGTTGCCGACTATTACCAGAAGGTTCTATCGGGAAAAACGTCCGTCAAAGCCGATGGCGTGCCGCTCGCCGACTTCCTGACTCAGCTTTCCGAACAGCACCAGATTCCAATCCTCTTGGACCGAAATGATTTGAAGCAAGCCGGCATCACCACGAATACGAGAGTCAGCATCGAAATGAAAAATGTGAGTCTTCGGATGGTGCTGAACATCGCCCTTGCAAAAGTCGGCTGCAAATACGAAGTGAAAGACGAGGTACTCCGCGTCTTTGCAGCATCGACGCAGTAGCGCCCTCACGCCGAACGGTCAATGCGTCCACGCGCGCGTGAGCACTGCGACGGCAGAGCGACTCGGATAGGTAAGGACGTGGCCGCTATTCCAAGTCGCCGATCAACATCAGTGACGATGCATACCACGTGTGGTTTTTGTATTTGTCTGGTTTGCCATCGAAATCGGACCGGTTGCGTTCGAACAGTATCTCCCGTTTGTCGAGCTGCTGCGGTGTCAATTCAATGGTAACGCTGTGCCGCCCGGGAGAGAGTTCCGAGCCGATCCGTAGCGTCGCCATGCGGTGGTAGGTGCAATAGCCATCGATACGGTTGCGAGTGACTTCGTCGCCGTCCAACCGAACGCGAAGTTGGCCGCCATCGGGACCGACCAGATCAAAGATCCCGGCGTTGGTTCCTTCGAATGTAAATGTCAACGTCGCCCCCGGTTCTTCTGCTTGATAAAGCTCGGGCATGTTGCGTTGAAATCGTTTGGCCAGCGCATGATCTGCCGGAAGCTTGGTCCAGTTCCCGGTCAGCATCTCGGGCTCGATGGCCACCATTTTGGCGCGTTCCCAATTGTCATCGCGAAGCGGTGTAGGCAAGGGATGGGGTTGGGGGGCATCGCTGGCCGCAGCGAATTTTGGCCAGCATCGCGCGATCGCTTCGGTATAAAGCCGATGCCCGGTTTCGACGTGCGGGTGAACGCCGTCGGTTGAAAAGACCATCGGCTCTGCAGCGATGTCTTTCGGTTTGGGAGCTTTGAAAACTAGCTTTCCCGCCGACTCCATTCGGGCGACTTCGACGCCGAAATGAATCGAGGGAATCGAGTAGTGATCGGCCAAGTCTTCCATGGCGCTGGCTGCGCGAGGCATCTTGCCGGACTGTAGGTCCGACAGCATGGCTTGAGTGAGCGTGTAGACAAAGCAAATGTCGGTCTCCGGATTGGCCGCCCAGGTTTGCCGGACGATGCCTTCCATCGCTTGATGGATACGCTCCGGTGCCGCTCCGCCATCGTTGACCGCAAATTCCACGAACAACAAATCCGGATCGTGCTGCAGCGCATCTCGCTGCAGACGAAACACGCCCAGGTCGGATCCCGTGCCACCGATCGCCGCATGGATCTCGTTTACGGTCGCATCGGGGTATTGCTCCTGAAGCCACTCTCGCGATTGGACACGCCAACCCGGCGCGGCGGTGATGCTGCCACCAAGATAC
>NZ_JBFHKV010000758.1:0-4400 GCF_041595215.1 Stieleria sp.
GCACGGTCGCAACGCTCAAGCGGGTGACCAGATCGAGAGGAAGTTTTTGGTCGCGAACAAAATCACGGTGCAGGGAGCGGATCGTGGCGGCTTGATCAGAGTGCGGATCCAAATCGCCGCTGTGCTCGAGCAGTTGCTGCAATGCGTCGCCGTATTGGGCGTCGGTGCGCAGTTGATGGGCCGAGGAACGGAGTGTGCTGACCTGCTCGGCGCGATACTCACCGGCTGCGATCGGCATCCCCGTCCGCTCGTCCCATTCCAATGCATCTGCGGCGGAGTGGAAGATCGCGGCTCGGCGAGCGGTCGAGCAGACGGATTCGAATTGGGATTCGTTGAGGGGCATGGGGACGGAAGGAAAATGGGGGATAGAAGACAAGAAAATGGGGGACAGGAAAATCTAAAATCTAAAATCTAAAATCTAAAATCTAAAATCTAACAGCTAACAGCTAACAGCTAACAGCTAACAGCTAACAGCTAACAGCTAACCTTACGCTTCCGAGGCGACGGCGCCTTGCTCGGGGTGGGCATCGCGGAGTTCGAGTTCGTGGTTGAGGATTTCGAGCAGGGTTTGCAGGAACACGACAACCATGGGGCCGATCAGGATTCCGATCGGGCCGAACACCGGGACGCCTCCCAGGACGCTCAGCAGCGCGACCAGTGGGTGTAATTCCGAGTGGCCGTGTAACACGTAGGCTTTGATCACGTTGTCGATCGACGAGACGACTGCGGCGCCGTAGATGGTCAAAAAGATCGCCGCTCCGTAGCTTTGGTCGACTGCCGCCAGGTAGATGGCGCAGGGCACCCAGACCGATGCGGCGCCCAAAAACGGGATCAGCGCCATCACGGTTGTGACCATGAACAGCAAGATAAAGGATTCGAATCCGCAGAAGAAGAACGCGATCGCGGCGAGCAGTCCCTGCACGATGGCGCTCAAGATACTCGCCAGCACGACCGCGCGGCTGGTCTTTTCAAACTCGCCCAACAGTCGCAGCTCGTACGCGTCGTCGAGAGGACTGAGTCGCATCAGTGTGTGCACCATCGCCGGTCCGTCGACGAAGAAGAAGTAGATCGAGATCACCATGATCAACATGCCGATCGCGATTTGCACGACGACCTTTCCCGTCACCCCGGACAGTTTGACGAATCGTGGTTGCAAGTACTCCCGGGCCGCGCGGATCGCTTCGGCCAAGTCTTTTTCACTCGGATTGGTCAACAGTTTGACTTCCTTCCGAAAGGATCCGCCCAGTTTGGCGTTCATCCAAGCGTGAATCGACGCCGACGCAACGACGGACCCACGATGAAAACGCTCTTCGGTGGCGATGCGTTCGGCTGGGTCTTCTGTCTCTTGGACCGTCTCCAATTGCTCGACCACATCGGCAAACTCATTGAGTCGCTCTTTGGCAACTTCGCTGGATTCGCCCGTCGGAGCGGCGCCGACCACTTCTTTTTCCAGAAACGTGATCAACTCTTTCGATTCGGCGATCTGCGATCGGACCAACTCGGGTTCGTCGATCTGGTCCAACATTCCGGCCAGGTCGTCGAGTCGGCGGAAGCGGTCGGCATGTTGAAGTTCCAGGCCGAGGCGCGTTCGGCCTCGCTCGAACGCCGCTTTCAGATCGTCCAGATCGGTTCGGCTGACCAACCCGGTCAACTGGCCGATGGCCACAGTCAGCAGCAAGACGATCGGCATCAGCACGATTGCCAGAATCAGCGACGTCGTGGCAACCGCCGCGGTCCGTCGTCGGCCCTTGAGTTTCTTCAGAATCCATTCGTTGAACGGACGGAAGATGACGACCAGTGCCGCGGCCATGAACAGCGGAATGAAAAATCCCACCATGACCTTGTAGAACAGCAACCCGACCACCAGGATTCCGGCGATCAACATGATCACCGAAGTGATCCGCGCCATCGAAGGTAACTTTTCCAAGGCGGTCCGTGGCGGTGAATCAGCCTCGACAGACACCGCATCTGCGGCTGCAGCGGGCTCGGTACCGGGCTCGGGTTGAACGTCAGCTGGGACGCCGGCGGTCTCTGCCGACGACGGCGCTTCTCGATCACGGGAAGCGTCATCGGAATTTGCGGAGGGTTCTGAATTCACGGCAACGATGCCCTGGGAGTAGCTAGAGAATCAGTGTGGACGCATCATAAGACCCGGCACGAGCACGGGGCTACCGGACAGGCTCAGATGGCCAGTAAGAAGGCGCCAATAGATTACCAGCGACCGGTTTGGCGGTCCGAAATCACAATCTTGCGCGCTTCGTTGCTGATCCCGTACGCCAAATCGGGTTGGTTCAGTTCCAGGAACACGGTGTACTTCTGGTGGATCGCGTCGCTGTAGACGACCGGTGCGTGCGTCAGACGCATGAAATGCACGGGCCGTCCGTTCCAACGTTTGGTAAACGCACCCGCCTCCAACGCCGGCTCGCGTTGCAAGCCGTAGTAGCCCGTCATGGTTTCGGAAAAACGCGTCGGATCACCGGTGAATCCGTGGAAGGTTAGGCGTTGCAATCGATCCGAATAGTCGAAATAGAACGTCAGTGTTCCTGCCACGTCGTCGGCCCTGATGCCGGTCACCACCGGAACACGCAAGCCTTTCAAGTTCATATCCGCCAGCACCGTGCTGACCCGCGAGAATCGATTCACGACCCATTCGGGGCCGATATCGAATCGCATCACTTCGCGCAGGTCTCGGACTTGATAACCACTGAGTGTGGGTTCTGCGTTCGGATCTTCCGGGATGGCGCCCAGCTTTCGCGCCAATTCGGAATCGTAGCGATAGCGATCCGCACGGACTTGCCGCAGTTTTTCGACTTCATAGTGCGAGTGGTTGGCGTAGCCGCTCGTTCGGGTTTCTTCGTCCGTCGAAATGCCGGGCGCCAGACCCGACAGTTCGTTGACTGCGGACGATGCGCCGTCAAAGAGCGAGCCGACCGTGGACATCGTTCGGCGACCCACTTCGGTCTCCGTCGCGACGTACGGTCCGACGGCGGCAGCGGCGAGAAGGGCGGTCAGTTTCAAGCGGAGGGATGGCATGGTCAAGGTCCCGAGTTTTCCAGGGTGTACACAACGACTTTCATCGGAACGCCAGGTAGGCATTCTTCTCGAATCAGCCAACCTTGGTGGTCACGATGACTCTAGCGATCGTAGTACCGAACGGCCGTGAAACTCGGTTTCACGCCTCGGCTGCTTCGTGCTGGTCGCCAAAGTCGGACACGATCAATCGAAACACACGGTTTCGGCTCAGGAATCTCGACGGGGTGTTCGATAATTGACGAAAGCGATGCCTAGAGAAAGTTTGAGGATTGACGCGACTTTGGGGTCCAGGTCCGTTCCTTTGTTGATTCACACTCTTGCTGCAACCACCGATTTCATCCGACGCCAACCATCACTCAGCCACCATTCGGTCTGAGCGAGTTTGGCTGCGCGTGCGGCGCTGGGCATGCGTGGCGCTGGGGATGCTGGTCGCGCTGCCCAACTTCGGCTGCCATCTGTATCACAGCGTGCCGGAGACGATCGGCCAGCGTACCGATTGTGTCGATGCTTTGCTGTGTCAAATCGGAGCACCCTCTGCCGCCGTGGTCGCGACGGTGGATCAGGTTCCGGAACCGGTGACCTTGCGATCGACCGAGCAACTTGAATCGTCTCCGATGCGCGAGATTTCATTGCGCGAGGCGCTGTCCATGGCGCTGGAAAACCGCAGCGTGTTGCGTGACTTGGGAGCCGGCGTGCTGCGGGCTCCCGGGCAGTTGCAATCGGAATACAGCGAATCTCTGCAGCGGTTGGATCCGCAAGAGAGTGTCGAAGCGGCACTCAGCGCCTTCGACGCTCAGTTCTATGCCTTCGGGAAATGGCAGAACAATGACCGCCGATTCAACAACCGTTTCTTCGGTGGCGGTGCCAACGCGTTCAAACAAGACACGCACGACTACGTGTTTCAGTTGAGCAAGCGAACGCCGACGGGGGCACAGTTTTCGGTGCGCAGCGTGACCGATTACGATGCCAACAATGCGACTGGAAATCTGACCGATAGCGCGTGGCAAACCCAGTTGCATGCCGAAGCGCGGCAGCCTTTGCTGCAAGGTGGCGGTCTGCAATTCAATCGCATCGCGGGACCCGCCGCGGCGCCGGGAGTTTACAACGGCGTGTTGATCGCCAAGGTCAACAGTGAGATCACGTCGGCCAAGTTCGAGCAAGGCGTCCGTGATTACGTCAGCAATGTGATCAACGCGTATTGGGATTTGTACTTTGCCTATCGTGATGCCGATGCGAAACGCGACGCGATGCTGCGTAGCGAACAGACATGGAAGAGCTATCAGGCTCAGAAATCGAGCAATCGTCAATCGGGAGCGGCCGAAGCACTGGCGCGGGAACAGTACTACCGGTTTCGAAGCGAGTACCAA
>NZ_JBFHKV010000759.1:0-4395 GCF_041595215.1 Stieleria sp.
GAAGGCAAACAGCCACACACGCTCGACGCGTCATGGTACGGGCCGATGGGCTGGCTGAGTGGAATGTACCTTGCCGCGTTGGCGGCCGGCGAAGCGATGGCGATCGAGATGGGCGATACGGATTTTGCGACGCAGTGCCGCACGCTGATCGATCGAGGCTCCGAAAAGATCGTCGCGGAGTTATTTGACGGCGAGTACTTCATTCACAAACCCGATCCAGCCGTCCGCGCCCTCAACTCCAACAAGGGCTGCCACATCGATCAAGTACTCGGCCAGGCCTGGATGAAGCAGGTGGGCTTGGGGCGAGTGATTCCAAAGCAAGAAACGGTTTCTGCACTTCAGAGTCTGTGGAAATACAACTTCGCCCCCGACGCCGGGCAGTATGCGCTCGACCACGTTCAAATCGAACAGGCGTTCCGATGGTATGCGATGCCGGGAGAAGCCGGTTTGGTGATGTGTACCTGGCCCAAGGGCGGTGCAACCGAGGCGATCCCCGGAGACCGACTGCGTTCGGAAGAGAACCCGCCGGTTTATACCGGACCGGGCGGCTACTTCAACGAATGCATGAACGGCTTTGAGTACCAAGTGGCCGCCCACATGGTCTACGAAGCAGAGCCGGGAGACCCGCTGGTCGAAAAGGGACTGGCCATCGCAAAGGCGGTGCATGAACGCTACGGAGCGGACAAGCGGAATCCTTACAACGAGATCGAATGCAGTGATCACTACGCCCGATCGATGGCCAGCTATGGCGTGTTCCTGGCCGCTTGCGGGTTTGCATACCACGGCCCCAAGGGACGCATCGGGTTTGCACCACGCGTGTCGCCGGACAACTTCAAGGCTCCCTTCATCACCGCCGAGGGCTGGGGAAGCTTCACCCAGAACGTGGTGGACGGTCAGCAAACCGCTTCGATTGAAATGCACCACGGCAAGCTCGCGCTGAACGAATTCGTCGTGGACCAAGTCAAAGGAACAGCGGCCAGTCGTGCAGTCGTCGTGGTAGATGGGAACGAGATTCCGGTGGAATTCCAAACTCGGCAAGGCCGTTCGGTTGTCCGCTTTCGCAATGGCATTGAGCTGCTGGCGGGACAGACAATGAACGTGCGTTGGGCTGCATGATGGACCCCTCGAAAATACACTGGCTCCCCTCTCCCCAAAAAACGCCGAAGTCGCGCAGCGTCGAGCGTTTTTTGGGGAGAGGGGCTGGGGGTGAGGGGCAACACAGCTGGACCACAATGGTGTCAAGGACAACGGCCAACTGAATGCTCGATGATCCGCGATGCGAGCTGCAAACTCCATCACCAGCCCCCTCATCCCCAGCCCTTCTCCCCCACAAATCGACAAGCAAGCTTGTTAACGATTTGCGGGGGAGAAGGGTGCCAGAATCTTGCTGTCATTGGACCACTGGCTACGCCGGTGGACTCAGAAGGCTGAGCCTGGAAACAAAACGGGGCACATTGATGACCCCTTACATGTGACAATGCACCAACCCACAACGTGCCCATCCAACCGGGAACAAACATGAACAAGAAATCCGACCCCTTGAGCAACACCTGTTGCGGTGGCACCCGTTCCTGCAGTCCGGCCGCGACAGGGCGGCGCGCTTTCATGAAAGCCTCTGGGCTGACGGCCGCGATGCTTGCGGCCGGGCGGATGAATGTCATGGCGGGGCCGTTTGCCAACGAAGACTTTGAGCACATCATTCCCTCGGACAAAAAGCTCAGCAAAGAGTGGATCGAAAGTCTCTACGCCCGGGGCGAACCGCTCAGCGCGACCGGCGACGACTTGAAATTCATCGGCATGCCCATCAACGGCATCTGCACCGGTCAAGTTTATCTGGCAGGTGACGGCCGCCTCTGGTACTGGAATCTGGACGGAAACAGAGACGCCAAGCAGATCGGGAAGGGCCCCCGGTTCACCGATCCGGACACCCTGCATTCCCCCATGGATCAAGGTTTCGCGTTGCAGGTCAACTCCGGCGGCAAAACGCAAACCTTGACGCTCGATTCCAACGGCTTTGAAGATGTGGTCTTTACCAACCAGTATCCGATGGCGCAAGTAACGTATGCCGATGCGGCCTGTCCCGTTCGTGTCACCCTGGAATCCTACACACCGTTCATCCCACTCAACCGCGACGATTCCAGCTATCCCGTGATCGTGATGCGCTACACGATCCAGAACACTTCGGATCAGGTCCAGCAGACGGCGATCGCGGGTTGGGTTGAGAACTTCTCGAACTTCCGAAGCGGACGGGGTAAGAACGGAATCCGATTGAGTCGGTATCGCCATGGCAATGGACTGTCCGCGGTGGAATGCTGGGTGAAACCGGCCGCCGAAGATGGTCGGCCCGAACAATCCGTCGTGTTCGCTGATTTTGAGACAGGTGATTACGGCGACTGGAAAGTGGAAGGAGAAGCCTTTGGTGATGCGCCGGCGTCGGGCGCGCGGACGATTCAGAAACTATCCGGATTCAAGGGCAAGGGTCTGGTGAATTCCTGGACCGGAAGCGACGAGCCCCAGGGAAAACTGATCTCACCCGAGTTCAAGATCGAAAAGCCCTACATCAATTTCCTGATCGCCGGCGGACGGGACGAGAAGAAATTGAACATCAGCTTGTGGGTCGATGGAAAGAAGGTCCGGTCCGCCGCAGGCGATCAGTCCGACGCCATGGTATGGGCCAGCTGGAATGTCGCCGAACTGTCCGGCCAGCAAGCCCACCTCGAAATACTCGATGCATCGTCCGGCGGATGGGGACACATCGACATCGACCACATCGTGTTCTCGACCCATCCTCCGAAACAACCATCCGAGTCCGCTTTGGATCGGGCAGCGGATTTCGGCGCGGTCGCGTTGGGGTTGCTCGGCGACGAGAAGCCGGACATCGTGGACATCGAGCGGTCGCAACCGGGCGCCTCGGGTCTGTTTCCCTCCGAGCGACCAAACGCGGAACCGGACGCGGTTCACCAACGACCGCTTCGTGAACGGGGATTTGCCTCCATCGGACGACAGCTGACGCTCCAACCCGGCGAGGAAACGACCGTTTCCTTCGCGCTGTCCTGGCGATTCCCGAATGCAAACTACGTCACGTCGTTCGGACGCAAACCTGGCGCCCACGACATCAATTTTTATTCGACCTTGTGGCCGACCGCGGTCGATGCCGCAGCCGCCGTGGCCGCTCGGGAAACGGAACTGCACGGGACGACTCGGACTTGGGTCGACACCTGGTACGATTCGACGTTGCCCCATTGGCTGCTGGAACGGACGTTTGTCACGCTCAATTGCATGCAGACCCAGTTGGCCGAACGCTTGGCCCTGCAGGACGGCATGTACAACCTGGACGAAGGCGTGAATTGCTGTCCGGGAAACTGCACGCACGTCTGGCAATACGCCCAAGGGTTGGCGCGGGTCTTTCCGGTCATCGAACGCGAATGCCGCGACAAGGTGGAATACGGCAAGGGCTTCAGACCGAACGATGGTTCGATCAACTTTCGCCATTCCATCGCCCCGTTTCACGATGCCATCGACGGTCAGTGCGGCACCATTCTTCGCGTCCTGCGCGAGAGCCAGATGACCACAGACTATCGCTTTCTGGAAAGCATTTGGGATCGCACCCGGCTTTCCATGGATTACGTGATTCGCAAATGGGACCCCGATGGCGATGGGCTGTTGGCGGGCGCCCAGCACAACACGCTGGACGAGCCCTGGTTCGGGCAGGTGCATTGGCTGATCAATCTGTACCACGCCGCGCTCAAGGCATCCGCAGTGATGGCGCGACAAATGAAGCAACCTGGGGTCGCCGAGCGCTATGAGAGAATTGTCGCCAAAGGCACTCCGAAAATGGTCGAGATGCTCTGGAACGAGCAGTATGGCCACTTCATCCACAAGCCCGGTCCGGGCGAAGATGAAAAGCACGGTTCGGTCAACGGTTGCCACATCGATCAGGTCCTCGGCGAGTTTTGGCTCTTGAATCTGGGCCTGGACCGCGTGCTGCCGCAAGACAAGATCCGTCGAACGCTGGAATCGCTCTGGACGTTTAACTTTTCACCCAATGTGGGCGATTTTCGAAAAGTCATGACCGATGGGCGGTGGTACGCGGTCGAAGGCAACGCGGGACTGGTCATGTGTTCGTTTCCGCATGGAAAGATCGAGCCCAAGAGCGGCAAGAAAAACTACGCGGGCTATTTGAATGAATGCATGACGGGCTTTGAATGGCAGGTCGCCGCGCACATGATCTGGGAAGGCTTGGTCGAAAAGGGGCTCGCGATCGGCAAGGCGATTTACGATCGTTATCTGCCGAAAGACCGCAACCCGTACAACGAAATCGAATGCAGCGACCACTATGCCCGCGCGATGTCGAGCTACAGTGCCTTCATGGCCGTCTGCGGATTCCGATACGAC
>NZ_JBFHKV010000760.1:0-4390 GCF_041595215.1 Stieleria sp.
GACCTGTCGCTTCGCGCTTCGGTGACCTGCGCCTGTGCCGAATACGAACGCGCCGAATCGCGGATGAATGGACGGGGCCGATGCAGTTGCACCCTGGCGGTCGCCTGGTGGGTGCACGAACAGATCTCCCGTCGCAACAGCGAAGAGGTGCTGCTGTTCTTAAGCGACTTGAAAACCGACACCGTCGCTGCCGGCCGTGACGTGGTCAGCCAACTGCTGAAGCTGACCGACGAAGCGCACGCAAAAGAAGAAGACACGTCGACGCGGGTGCAATGGCGGATCAAGATTTCGAACAACCAACTGTACGGCCCGGTCAGCATCAATCCGTTCGTCCAGCGGTTGAAAAAGAACTCCAAGGGTTGGTCCAAGGGGCGTCAGACTCCCGCGTTTGATCTGCTTCGACGTGACGGCGAAGGAACAGCGGTCGACAGCCAGATTGCGGCGCTCACGTCGCAACCAAGCTCGGAGATGAACCGCGAGTATTACAACCTGTTCCAATCGGTCGATCTGTTGGTGGGGCATCCCAATGTCGCTTGGGACGACGCCTCGGCGACGCCCATCGAAGTCTCACGCGGTGAAATTTCCGTCGCGCTACAGCCCGTCGAAATCGACTCCTTGGACGACGAAGAACGGGCCGGTGAAACGCAGATCGAACGCGAGTCCGATCCTGCCAAACGAAAGACGCTTTATCGCGTCGCCTTGCAGGTGCCCGGGATCGACATCGATATCAACCAATGCGAACTGGTGCTGGGCAATTTGCATCCCGCCCAACCGGTCGTGCTGATCGCCGAGACCAACGGCAATCGGCTGATCATCGCTGCGCTGCGCGATCGCCGGGCGACTCGCCTGATTTCCTACTTGCTCAAAAGCGACTTGCATGAAGTCTTGGTGGACGACGACGCGGCGCACCAATTGACGATGAAGATCGGCCAAATCGGATCGCTCGTCCGCGTCGATTTGCCGGACCAGCTCGCCGGCCCGCTCGAAGAGATCCAGGCCGAGATGGTTTTGGAATTGCGGCCCCGCGGTGGTGCCGGCATGTTCGTCCGACTGTCGATGTTCGATTCCCGATTGCAAGACATGATGCGTCCGGGTGAAGAACCGGCCATCGTCCCGGGAATCACCGACCAGGGACCCATTCGCCTGGTCCGTGACACCAAAGCCGAACGCGAGCGTGCGGGTGAAGTGATCCATCGGTTCCAGATCAATCACCTTGCTCCCGAAGAACCTTATGGATGGGTCGCCCAAAGCGACGAGCAAGCGCTCGATCTGTTGGCGCGGCTGTACGATGCCGGTGACGAGGCGCCTCGGATGATCTGGCCCGAAGGCGAAACGATCCGCGTACGCGGTGAAATCACGCCGTCCGCACTCCGCGTTCAGATCGACGATTCGAAAGACTGGTTCGGGCTTTCGGGAACCATTTCGGTCGCCGGGCAAGAAGTCAATCTGGAAGATCTGTTGACCGCGGTGACCGAGCGTCGCGCGTTGGTCCGCGTCGGTGATCGTGAATTTGCAAAGATCAGCGACGCGTTTCGCAAGCGGTTGGAGCAACTTGGCGATACACTTGTCGCCGACCGTGGAACATTAAAAGTCGCCGATGCCGCCGTCCCGGCCGTTCAAGAATTGCTGGGCACCGACGTGACCTTGGAGGTCTCGGCACGCTGGACCCAAGTGATCGAAAACTTGGATTCGTTGGCCGACTACCATCCGACCAAGCCTGAGTCGCTGGATGTTGATTTCCGTGATTACCAGTTGGACGGCTATCGTTGGCTGGCCCGGTTGAGCCGCTGGGGCGTGGGCGGAATCTTGGCCGACGACATGGGTCTGGGGAAAACAGTCCAAACACTCGGTGTTTTGGTCGATCGTGCCGTCGGCGGTCCCACGCTGGTGGTCGCGCCGACCAGTGTCGGAGAGAACTGGGTTCGTGAAACGCAGCGGTTCGCCCCCGAGCTCAATCCGGTCTTGTATCGCGAAGGCAATCGGCAACAAGTCATCGATGCGGCCGGGGCGGGTGACCTGGTGATCGTCAGTTATCAATTGGTCCAGCGTGACGCCAAGCGTTTCGCCGCCAAACAATGGAACACACTGGTTTTGGACGAAGCGCAGTTCATCAAGAATGCTCAAACCAAGACCTCCCGCGCCATCCGCGATCTCGAAGCGGACTGGCGGATCGCCCTTTCGGGTACACCGCTGGAAAACCATCTCGGGGAATTGTGGAGCCTGTTGCGGACGATCAGCCCCGGGTTGCTCGGCTCGTGGGACCGATTCAGGAACCGCTTTGCCGATCCGATCGAACGCCACAAAGATCCCGAACGCCGTCAGTCGCTGGCACGATTGGTTCGCCCCTTTATTCTGCGACGCACCAAAGAAAAAGTGCTCCGCGAATTGCCACCGCGCACCGAAATCACGTTGCAGGCGCACCTCAGCGGCGAAGAACGCGCGATGTACGACGAGGCGCGGGTCGCGGCGCTGGCCGAATTGTCCGGCGGCGATGCGAAGCCGGGCGAACACCGGATGCGAACACTCGCCTGGTTGACCAAGCTGCGGCAATTGGCCTGTCACCCCCGGTTGGTCGACCGGATGTGGGACAAGGGCAGCGCCAAGCTCAGCTTGCTGGACTCGCTCGTCGATGAACTCCGCGACGGAGAACACCGGGCGTTGATCTTTAGCCAATTCGTCAAACACCTCGGGCTGATTCGCGAACTGCTTGATGAGCGTGGTATCAAGTACCAGTACCTGGACGGAGCGACGCCGGCCAAAGAGCGGCAACGTCGCGTGGATGCATTCCAGGAGGGTGAAGGCGAGTTGTTCTTGATTTCGCTCAAAGCCGGCGGAACGGGATTGAACCTTACCGCCGCTGATTACGTCATACACTTAGACCCCTGGTGGAACCCGGCCGTCGAAGATCAAGCCACCGACCGAGCGCATCGAATCGGGCAAGAACGTCCCGTGACGGTTTATCGTTTGGTCGCGTCCGGCACGATCGAAGAACAGATTCTGGAGATGCACGCCGACAAACGTGAACTGGTCGCCGGTGTGTTGGATGGAACTGACCGCGCGGCGAAGATGGACACCGAAGATTTGATTCGTCTGATCAAAGCGGGCGATCGATAATCCCTAGCCGCCGAGGGCCGATGCGATGTGGACGATCCTGGCTGAAAACCCATTGTTGATCTCGATCATGATCGGGATCGTCGTGGCGGGGTTGTTTTATGGCTGGTTACAGACAGGCAATAAACGGCTGGGCATCGCCACCTTGTGCACTGCACTGCTGATTCCCGCGGCGTTCTATGCCGCGGACGCCATCGTCACGGATCGAGAAAAGATCCTCGAAGCCATCTATGAGACGGCTGACGCGGTCGAACGAAACGATCACGAGTCGGCGGTGGTCTACGTCGCGGACTCCACGACGCGACAGCGGGCGTTGAATGAATTGCCCAACTATGAATTCCATCGTCTGACGGTTCGCAACATCGAAATCAAGTTCGTCACCGGCAGCTATCCCTTGGAGGCAACCGTCGATCTGGACGCTTCCGTCACCGCCAGCCTGTCGTCGGGCACGATGAGGAACGTTCGAGTCCCGCGACGGGTGATTTTGACGTTTCAAAAACAGCCCGACGATTCCTGGCTGGTCATCGACTACACACACAGGCCGCTGGCCGGCGGTGCCGACAGCTTCACCCCCAACCGTATTTAACACGCCTCTCTACGTGCGCTGTGATTACCGAGTGGTCGTCAGTTCCAAGACGATCAACACGATCACCAACAACGACGCACTGCTGAGCGTGACGACGGTTCGGCTTTGCGGGAAAAGGTCGAAGAGTGTCAGCTTGCCCTTGTCACCGATCGGATCGAGGTGACGACTGATCCAACCTGAGGCCTCGGCAAAGACGTAGGAACCGGCAATCATCCCAACCACCATGGCGATCGCATCAAAGTTTCCCTGCCCCAGCGCGGCGGCTCCCGTGCCTGGGCAATAAGCCGATAACGCGAATCCGCATCCGAAGAGCAGGCCACCGATCACGTTGGATGCCAGTCGAGTCGGCTTGATGTGGAATTCCACCATGTTGGCCCTGTGCATGGCGTGGATTCCCAACATACCCACGACGACAGCGGACAGCATGACCTTCACCACGGTGAAGTCTTCTAACAAAAGTTGTCCGATCAAGACGTGGAACTTCGCGACGCCGCCTTTTTGCAACAGGAAGCCAAAGACAACGCCGAAGAGCACGCCCAACGCAAGTGAACGGTGGGCCGCCGGCAGCGGCTTGGGTTGCTTGTTATGATCGTTTTCGGCGTGTGGTGTTGTGGTGTCGTGTGCCGTTGTATCGTTCGCCGGTGTATCGCTTGGCTTTTCAGTGGTGGTGGACATGAGGTGGGCTCCTGGGGA
>NZ_JBFHKV010000761.1:0-4390 GCF_041595215.1 Stieleria sp.
ATGGCGGACCCCAGTCCGCGCTTGTCGCGGCGGACAATCAGCTCAATCCGAGGATCCGATCGCTGGGCTTCGCGAACCAGATCGGCCGTGCCATCGGGCGAGTTATCGTCGACCACCATCAGGCAGGCGTCCGGAAAGGCACGTCGCAAGCCGACCAGCATTGCCTGGATATTCTGTGATTCCTGATAGGTGCAAATCGCGATCAGAAGGTCGCTCGGAATCGATCGGCTGTTCGGGGAGTCGTCCAAGACGAGTAGCGATTGAAAAAAAACCGGGGGCGGGTGGATTCATTGCAGATTAAAACCACCGCGCTGGTCTGACAAGGGACTGGGGCCGAGGGACGGCAAGATCGCCGGATGGGGCGGCCACCAGGCGCGCCCCAGAGGGTGTCGAAGCGTCCCGGGCAAACCCTCAGGCTTGATTTCGCATCTTTTCGAGCATTTCGCGATAGTCGACCGACAACTTCGGCGCGTCTTGATCGGACGCCTGATCGATGCGATGCGAGCCACCCGCGGAGGCCGGTTTGATGATCTTGCGGTCCACGTCGATGTCTTCGGTGATCCACAACAGGTCGGTGTCATCCAGCACCGCGGAATCCTCCGCATCGGCACCTTGGCCGGGTTCGTCGTACCAGACCACACTTGGAAAATCTTTGCCGGCCTCGGCGACCGGTTCGCCCGCCGTCGATTCCGACAGTCCGCCCGGCGACTCCTCCAGCAGCTCGGCGGGTGCCGAGTCCTGGATCATTCCCGGTTCTTCGAACACTGCCAGCGAATCGATCTCGGAATACCGAGAAGCCGTGTTTTCGGAAACAAACTGGCTGAGCCCGACGATCTGGGAATGCAACATCGTCTCCAAGTCGACTTCGGACGACTCGTTCGGCTTCGCTTTGACCTGTGCGACTCCGACTTCGATGTTTTCTTCGTCCTCGAATTCGCCGAACAGCGAGACCGGATCAGGAACGACCGACACGGCGGCATCGGTGGGCTCGGATTCGATCGATTCCTCTGGTTCGGCAGCAAACGCTTCCGCCTCCGCAACGGTTGCTTCGGTCGGCTCGGCAGGCGTGGATTCGATCAGATAGTGATCGTCGGCGTGGACCGCCGGATCGCTCAGCTCTCCGAACTCGACGACCGAACTTTCCGGTTGCATGCGAGGCTCTTCGATCATCGGGCTGGGCAATTGTTGCAAGCTTGCCCATGCCTTGTTGACGGTGTGTTCATCGATCAGCGTCTCGCCCAACTCGGCGGCGCAATCGATCGCTTCGGTCATCAAATGGTTGATCAACCGGGGGACGCCGCTGGTGGCGTGGTAGATGGCCGAGATCGCATTGTCGGCGATGGTGTCATCGGACGACGCGTCACAAACTTCGATCGACTGGCGGATGTACTGCCGCGTTTCCTCGGCATTGAGCGGATGCAGATAACACCGTGCGGTCACACGTTGCACGAACGGTTCCAAGGAAGGTGCCGTCAGCGTTTCATCGAGCTTGACGCCACCGGCGACGACGGCGCTGACAATCGGTTGTCCGTCGCGCATCAGATTGGTCAGGCGTCGAATCGCTTCCAAAACGTCGGTCGTCAAGGAGGCGGCTTCGTCGATGACCAACAGCGCGCCGTGTGGTTTTGCGTCGGGGCCGCAAAGACGATCATGGATCATCAATTCGAAATCGTCGCGTTTGCCGGTTTCCAAGGGCACGCCGAGACGGTGCAGCAAAAATCGATAGAACGCGGTGTCATCGGCGATCGGTGTGTCGCCAAGGGCGATGACGTCATGGGTGGCGGCGAATTCTTTGGCCAACAACGCACAGACGAGCGACTTGCCGGTGCCGGGCGGTCCGATCACCAACGAGATCGCTTCACGCGCCAAAACGCTGCGTGAAACGCGTGAAAAAGTCTCCAGTACCGGCCCGACGGGGACGAATCGACTGGCGGACGGAAAACCCGGGAAGGGAGGCAAAACGAAATCGTGCTCGAAGTTTTTCATCATTCGATCGTGTCCGAGAGGCTTGTGGGTGTGGGGACGGCTTGGCGAAAGCGATCCCTCCAATCGGAATAATCGGCAGAATCTAACGCGAACGTGAGGACTATCTTGGCATTCCGACCAGAGGGCTCAGAGCCAGACGGCGACCGCGCTGAGCATCGCCACGACGATCGCGCCGGAAAACGTTCCGATCCGTGCCAGCACGCCGATCGGTTGTTCGCCGAACGAGGCTCCGGTGCGCAGCGGGGCGTGCCGCAGCCAGTGCATGTAACCGCAGGCCGCCGCGATTCCCAGCAGGAAGGCGAAGTGAAATGCCAATTGAGGCCAACTGGCCGGAGCGACTTGTTCAAACACAACCGGGACGTTGGCGCTCCGCTCCTCGACGGCTTCCATCGACGCGACCGCCGACGCCTTCACCGTCGACCAATACTTCGCATCAGTCGGACTCGTCTCGGGCTGCTCGGCGATGGGTTCGATGGGTTCGATCGGCTCGGCGTAAGCGGCCTGTTGAATCACGTCGGCCGGCTCGTCGATTTCCGTTTCGTACGACGCGGTCGTTACCGTGTCCGAAATCGTCGCCGTCATGGGTCTTCGATCCGCACGCTTGACCGGACGGGGGACCGAGCCGTCTTGGGTGCGTGCCGGTTGGCTCTTCTCATAAAATTCGGCCACTTCCTTTTGCCATTTCGCGGTGACATATTCGGGATGCGACTCGGGCATGCTCCAGGTGCGGACCTTTCGTTTCAGCTCATCCAGGCTAGGATCGTCGATCGCGATGCTGTAGGTTTTCCAACCGTGATCGGTCAGATGGCAACGAACGATTTGCCGCGGCGACTCGCGGGGCCAGACGGCCAAGGTGATGACGAACGTGGCGGCAAAGGCGAGTGCCAGGTCGACGATGTTGGATCGATCTCTCATCGCTGGGATGGCTCCGAGGTCTGTTCGCGAAAAAGAAGAGGGCTCCGCCGATGGAGCTCGCTGTTTTCGGGTTATCGTCATCACCCGTTGGAGCGGCCAGCGGAATTGGTGCAGTTTGTCTGGATTGAAGGGATCACTCGGGTAGCAACCGTGTTTCGTACAAAAATCTGCGGCGTTCGACTGGAGCAAGACGTGCGTGCGGTCGACCAATCGGGCGGCGACGCGATCGGATTGAACTTTTTCCCCAACAGCGTTCGCTACGTCGATCCGCAGTCCGAAGCCACCCAACAACTGTCCCGGCTGGCCAACGAGCTGGGACTGTTGCGTGTCGGCGTGTTCGTCAATGAGTCCGCCGAACGCATCGCCGCTATCGCCGCGACCGTAGGACTGGACGCCATTCAGCTGCACGGGGACGAACCGATCGAGTCGGCCGAGTCGCTGCGATTGATGGGGTGGCCCTTGCTGAGGGCCATCAAGTTACCTCGAGGCGCGTTTGCTGCGGAGCTGATGGAGGAACGGTCAGCCGCTTGGGTCGCGATCGGCTGCCAGCTGTTGTTGGATGTGGATGCCGGTCCGGCGCATGGAGGCAGCGGCAAAACCTTGGACTGGCCCTCGGTGGCTTCATGGGCACACGACCATCCGTCGGTCGGCTGGACGCTCGCCGGTGGTTTGAAACCGGAGAACGTCCGCCAGGCGATCGATGCCACCGGAGCCGTTTCGGTGGACACCGCCAGCGGCGTGGAGTGCCCGCGCGGCGTCAAGAACGAATCCCGGATCAAGGCCTTCATCGCCGCGGCGATCGGCTGACCTCCGGCGACACGCTGAAATCCCTCCGGGATACCGAAAGTGCGGGCATGACCCCGGCGGGGTCAAAGCCAGTAGCCGGAGGTGAGCGCAGCGACACCTCCGGTCATCCGTCGCCAGGGCTGACGCGCCCCCGGAGGGTGTCGAAGCAAATGACGCAAGAGCCCTCGGACCCGGTTTGCTGCTCCTCGTGATCGAGCAACCCGATCAACTTTTTCAGCGAGGCGATCTGGGGCACCGCCGGCGGATTGATTCGCTACGACCCCGTCCGGGGTCGAGGGGAATTCGGCAATCCGTATCCCGGAGGTGGCGCTGCGCTGACCTCCGGCTAATTGCTGAAATCCCTCCGGGATACCGGAATCGCGGAGGCTCACCGTTGAGACTAACGGGGTGTTTTTTCAGCGGCCGCGCACGAGCCCTCCGGTCGTTCGATACTTTTTCGACGGGGCCACCGGACGGCTCGCGCCGTTCCGCTATCTCCTTCCATTTGTTGTCAGCGGCAGGCCGCGAGCCCTCCGGTACTCCAGGCCACGGAGGTCTGAGGGGCCGCGCGGCGCCCCTCGCGAATGCGTCGGCCGACCGCCGGGGGCTTTTCGGGTTCTTTTTGACCAGGCCCGGTGCCCAAAAAACGATCCCTCGCTAAACTACGCGGTTCAATCGAGTTGAATGGTCCGGCAGGTGCCGG
>NZ_JBFHKV010000762.1:0-4383 GCF_041595215.1 Stieleria sp.
CGCTTTTTCGGGCACGAGCCGCAGCTTGATGTCGCGTTGTTAAATCGGGGGTTTCACGTCGCCTACGTGGATGTGGCGGGTTTGTTCGGCGCGCCCCAGGCCGTGCAGATCTGGGATGACTTCTACGCCCATGTGACGGCGACCTATCAATTCCATCCCAAGCCGGTGTTGGAAGGGATGAGCCGCGGCGGATTGATCATTTTCAACTGGGCCAAAGCGAATCCCGACAAGGTTCAATGCATTTATGGTGATGCACCGGTGTGCGACATCAAGAGCTGGCCGGGCGGCAAAGGCAAGGGGGCGGGAAGCCCGGGCGAGTGGAAACGTTGTTTGAACGCGTATGGTTTGACCGAAGCGGAAGCGATGGACCCGCAATCGACCAAGTCGCATTGCAATCCCATCGATGGGCTGGGACCATTGGCGGCGGCAGATGTTCCGATTCTGTGCGTCGTCGGCGATGCCGACGTGGTCGTGCCGGTGGATGAAAACACCGCGATCCTGGAACAACGGTATCGCGACTTGGGGGGACCGATCGAAGTCATCCACAAACCCGGAGTCGGGCATCACCCGCACAGCTTGAAAGACCCGACGGCGATCATCGAGTTTATTTTCCGCGACCGAGCGAACAGCGAAGAAGATCATGCAAATTGAGTTCGTTTATTTTGATCTCGGCAACGTACTGGTTTCGTTCGACCCGGAGATCGCCTGTCGCAATCTTTCTGAGCTGGCCGGGATCTCCACCGACAGGGCCCGCGAAGTCCTTTATGACAGTGGACTGCAAGATCAATACGAGAGCGGTCAGATTACCAGCCGCTCGTTCACGCAGACGCTGCGAGAAGTCTTGGATTTAGACGCCAAACGGTTGCCGCAAGATCTGGTCCTGGACGCGATCAGCGACATGTTCACGCCCATCGATTCGATGGTCCAGGTCGTGGAGCTTGCCCGCCGCAGCGCCGGTCGCGTGGGCGTGTTGTCCAACACCTGCCCTGCTCATTGGCGTTGGGTGCGAAAGCAACCCTGGCCGGTCTCGCAGATCGACTATGACGTCAAAATTCTGAGCTGCGAAGTGATGTCGATGAAACCGGACATGAAGATTTACGAGGCCGCCGAAAAAGCGGCGCGGGTACGTCCCGAGCGAATTCTGTTCATCGATGACAAACCGGAAAACGTCCGAGCAGCGGCGGAGCGCGGCTGGCGTGCCCACCAATGCCTGGGCGGCGAACAGGCCAAATCCGTGATCGAGCAACACTTGGGCGTCAAGTAGAGCCAGCCACCGGTCTCACGAAACGTTTAGCGGACGCCATTTCTTAGTGGACAAGTGTTGAATTCCGCCAGCCTGGGGAGGAGAATGAGCAGAAATCCCTGCTGGGGGACTGGCGAATAGCTGTTGTGTTGAGGCGGCTTCCGTCCGCCTCCCCAACATCCTTGCCGAGCCTCCTATGTTCCAGTGGCAAAAGACCGGAGCACACCGGTCGAAAAGAAGTCGGAAGACGAAGAAGTCCCCAACCCGCCGCAGTCATCTCGAAACACTCGAAGCACGGCGGCTCCTCGCCCGCGAAGTCTCGGGCACGCTGGCCGGAGACGACGATTGGTCAGGAACGATCCATGTGACCGGCGACGTCAGCGTCCCGGCGGGATCGAAATTAACGATCCAGCCCGACACGGTGGTCAAGTTTGCAAAGGGAAAGTGGCTGACAGGAAACGGCGCGATCGAGGCGGTCGGTTTGCCGGGACAGCCCGTCGTCTTCACCAGTGCCCTGGACGATAGCGTCGGTGAAGACCTGACACCCGGCGTCGACGGTGTGCCCTATCCCGGACACTGGGAATCGCTTTACCTGAGAGGTCCGAACACGCGGCTCGATCATGTCGAAGTCCGTTACGCGGGCGACACGGACGGCGATGGGGCGTTCAGTGGTCACACCGGTTCGATCGAGACATTCTTTGATTCGTCGGCACCGGCCGAACAAACGCAGCTCTCCAATGTCGTGGTCACGCACGGCTACTCCAACGGCGTCAATGTGTTTGCCGGCAGCCCGAGTTTGAACAACGTCGCCGTCAACGATTCCCTCGGCGTGCCGTTCTACTTCGACATCGATGCTGATCCCGACGCTGTGGGAATCGGCGGAACCGGCAACGCCGGTGGTGATCGCATCGCGGTTCAGGCGGGAACATTGACCGAGAACCGTTCCTGGGATTACGGTGAGCTGCCCGTTGCGATCTTCGGTGGAGATTATGTCGTCGGGCAAGACGGTGACAGTCAACCCGTCACACTCTCGGTTGCACCCGGGACCGTTATCAAGGTGCCGCAGGCTCGCTACCTCCACGCGGATCAGGGGAAGATCCACGCCGTGGGAACGACGGCGGAGCCGATCGTCTTCACCGCCGCGACGGACGATTCGATCGCGGGAGATTCCAACGGTGACGGCGAGACGACCACTGCCTTCCCCGGTTATTGGGAATCGATCTATCTGGATAGTCCGGGCAGTGTCTTTGAAAACGTCGAAGTCCGCTACGCAGGTGACACCGATGGCAACGGCATCTTTAGCGGACAGACGGGTTCGTTCGAAGTCCGCTACGACAGTCGTGATCCGAATCTGCAGAACCGGCTCACCAATGTCCGCATCTCGCGTGGTTATTCCAACGGCGTGAACGTCCGCGCCGGTGCCCCGAACCTGGACACCGTGCACGTCGAGGATTCGCTCGGCTATCCGTTCTACTTTGATCTGGACGCCAATCCATCGACCCGCCAGTTGACCGGTCGTGACAACGCGGCCGGTGACCGGATCGTGCTGCAAAGTGGAACGCTGACCGAGGATCGTACGTGGGACTACGGTGACCTTCCGCTGCACGTTGCACCCGGTGATTTCGTTGTCGGAAAAGACGCGGCCAGCAATCCGGTCACGTTGACGGTTGCGGCCGGCACCGTGATCAAAATGTCAAAGGCGCAATACCTGTGGTCTCACGAAGGCACGATTGTCGCAAATGGTACGCCGTCGGATCCGATCATCATCACGGCCATCACGGACGACTCGATCGGAGGCGATTCGGAAGGCGACGGTGACGCGACGGCACCCTACCCGGGCTACTGGGAATCGATTTATTTGGACGGCCCGAACAATGTCTTTGAGAACGTTGAAATTCGTTACGCCGGCGACACCGATGGGAATGGGATCTTCAGTGGGCAAGTCGGAGGTTTTGAATTACGGCACGCCGGTGACGATCCGACGAAGCAAACGCGACTGACCAATGTTCGCATCTCCGATGGTTACTCCAACGGTATCAACGTCAGCGCCGGCGATCCGATCCTGCAGAACATCCACACTGAAGACAACTTGGGTGTTCCGTTCTACTTTGAACTCGATACGGATCCCGACACGACGGGTTTGAGCGGACGCGGCAATCTGGGCGGCGGTCGGATTGTGATCCAGGGCGGAACGTTGACCGAAGATCGCACCTGGGATTATGGCGACCTGCCGATCCACTTGACCGCCAGCAACTTGATCGTCGGTGCGGACGCCCAAGGCACTCCCGTCACGTTGACGATCGCCGCCGGGACGGTGATCAAGATGCCCAATGCGCAGTACTTCGAATCGCGTCAGGGTACGATCCACGCGGTCGGAACGGCGGAGGATCCGATCGTCTTTACCGCTGCCACCGATGACACCGTCGGCGGAGATTCCAACGGCGACCGGAACAAAAGCACTCCGTTTCCCGGCTATTGGGAATCGCTCTACCTGTACGGACCGTCCAACGTCTTGGAACACGTCCAGGTTCGCTACGCCGGCGACACCGATGGCAATGGAATCCTTAGCGGACAGGTCGGTTCGATCGAACTGGATCACGCGGGCACCACACCGGAGACCCAAAACCGCCTGACGAACGTCACGGTTTCCCACGGTTACTCCAACGGGATCAACGTCCTCGCAGCGACACCGACGCTGGAGAACGTTGACGTGTTCAAAAACGTCGGAGCCGCGTATTACTTTGAACTCGACGCCGCTCCCCAGGTCACCAATCTGACCGGCCGAGACAATCTCGGCGGCGATCGGATCGCGATTCAGGCGGGGACACTGACGCAAAGTCGTGTCTGGGATTATGGCGATCTACCGATTCACATTATTTCGGGCAATCTGGTTCTGGGGGCCGACGCGGAATCCAATCCCGCCAACCTCGACATCGCTGCGGGGACGGTCATCAAGATCGACAAAGCAAACTACGTTTGGGCCCGCGACGGAGCATTGCGCGCCCCGGGAACGCCGGCCGAGCCGATTTACTTCACCGCAACCAGCGACGACACCGTCGGCGGCGATGTGACCGGCGACGGTGATGCCAGCAGCCCCTATCCAGGTTTCTGGGAATCGATCTACATCGACGGTGCGGGAA
>NZ_JBFHKV010000763.1:0-4381 GCF_041595215.1 Stieleria sp.
CTGGAAAACCCGCCGGCACCACAGTCCGTCACGGCGTTGTACAGTCCCCGGTCACGGGCTTGCATCAAGACATCCAAGACCATTTTTTCCGTGATCGCGTTGCCGATCTGGACGGCGCCGCCGGACAATGATTCCGATTCACTGGTCAGTTCCGCCGAGCTGAACGTCGCACCGTGGATGCCGTCGCGTCCGGTGCGGCCCCCGATCGAAACGATCAGATCGTTCGGATGAACCTGCTTGTCTTCCATGCCGACGGGGATCATTCCGACGTTGCCGGCATAGACGAGCGGGTTGCCCAAGTAGCGTTTGTCAAAATAGACCGCGCCGTTGACGGTCGGGATGCCCATCCGGTTGCCGTAGTCACGGACCCCCGCGACGACGCCCTTCATCACGCGGCGCGGATGCAGCACGCCCGGGGGCAATTGGTCGGCAGGCGTGTCTGGCGGTGCAAAGCAAAACACATCGGTGTTGCAGACCGGTTTGGCGCCCATGCCCGTCCCCATCGGATCGCGGATCACCCCGCCGATACCCGTGTTCGCACCGCCGTAGGGTTCCAGCGCCGAAGGGTGATTGTGGGTTTCGACCTTGAAACAGGCATGGAATTGGTCGTCAAAGGTCACCACGCCGGCGTTGTCTTTGAACACACTGACGCACCAATCGTCGTCGTCCAAGTTCTTGCGGATCGTTTGGGTCGCCGCAAAGATGGTTTCTTTGAGCATGTTGTCATATTGCCGCTCGTCGCCGCCGGGCGTTCCGTCGGCGCCGACCCCGCGGTAATGAATGCGACCGGCCAGCGTTTTGTGGCTGCAGTGTTCCGACCAGGTCTGCGCGATCGTCTCCAGCTCGATGTCCGTCGGATCGCGATCGAGTGCGACGAAGTGGTCGCGAATCGTTTGCATTTCAACCAGCGTCAAGTACAGCTGGCCTTCGCGCGAAAGCGTTTCCAATTCGTCATCGCTCAAGCTGCGAATCGGGACGCGGACGAGCTCGAATTCGTAGGCCGTGCCGACATCGAGTTGCTCCATTTCCAGCGGCCCGGCGATCACCTGCTCGATCGAGTCGTTGGACAACGCGCGGCGGCAGATCGTTTGGAACGTCGGCTCGTCGACACCGCTGATCCAATACTTTCGCATCGTGCGGACCGACTGGACGTCGAAACCACAATCGCGGGCGGCCCCGATCGTGCTGGCCGCGACCGGGTCCATCACGCCGGGTTTGGGCAACACGTTGACCAGTCGAATGTCGTTCGAATCGACCGGCGGCTGGCTCAACACCGCATCGCCGGCGACCGCCACGACGGTCCGCTCGGTCACCGCGTCGGCCAGTAGGGTCTGGGCGATCTGCTGGGCCTGTTCGCCGTCGATTTCGCCCTGGACCAAAAAACCGCGTGCGAAGACCACCGGGACGTCGTCACCGATGCCCAATTCATGAATTTCCTCGCTGGTGCGGGCGCCCTCGCGGTCGATCTCGTTTTCGGCGGGATAAATGTCAATCTGCCACAGCGGCATCGTCGTGTCCTGGTGCGGGGATGAAAGCGGTGCGGGGAAGAAAACTCAGCGTGCCACGAAGTGTATCGAAATCAGTTGCGATTGCCGAGAACGGGCCGAGCGGATCGAAATTCAAACGCGAAACTGGCCGAGGGGGCATCGGTCTCTACACAAGTCATTTTTTGCCCAAAGGGCATGCATATCCCTAGCCTGGGGCAAGCAACCCGAGCATTTGCGAGGGTTGCGCCGCCCCAGGAACCTCTTGGGCGATGCCCAAGGCTATGGATGTGAACGGCCGTTGGCCGAAACCATCCACTCAGAACCGATCTGGCATGCAAAAGATGTGCAGATACCAATGCCCAGGGGGAGAGTGACGAAAACCCTTTGTGTTCAACGACTTAAAAACGGCAGGATCTCATTGTGGCTGAGAAACTCGTGGTGTCAGAAACGCTGTGCATCAGAAACGCTGTGCATCAGGACGCTGTGCATCAATGACCACCGCCCAAAAACCATCGTTTGATCGCATCGAGTTGCTGGCCCAACACGGTTTCTGGCTCGGCGTGCTGCGCATCGGAGTGACCGTCTGGTTTGCCCGCTCCTGACAGAACCTTCTCCCCAATCCGCCGGGCGATTTCGCGATGCCGATTGGCCGTGTAGCTGTCCGATTGAATCAATCGCGCCGTTCTCTCGAACAGCTCCGCCGCCTTGGCCCGATGCACTTCGGTGACGCCGTCGGTGGTCCCGACCAGGGGGGCCAGCGTGCGGACCATCAGATCGACGATGTCACTCTTCTGATACGACTCTTGTTGAACCTGGCCTGAAATCGTCGACAACTGTTCGGGTTCGGTCACCGGTGCTTCGGCGCTCGGCAGGATCGCGTCGACGGACTCGGCAAAACGCTCCAACGCTTCGGTCAGCGCAACTGTATCACCCTCCGCTTGGACCACACTCGCCAATGCCGCATCGACCAGGACGGCGGCCGCCTCCTTCTTGTCGGCCGCGGACTCGATTCGTGACGCAATCAAGTCCAGCAGCGTGTCCGAGGTGCCGGCGATCGCGGCGACGCGCGCCATCGCGATCGAGACCGAGTGGGGACGGAGGTCATCGTTGCTGGAATAATTATCGTAGCTGGTGCGAGAGGCGATTCGCTTGGCATAGGGATAGACCATGCCCGGCTGACCGCTCGGCAAGACGACCGCACGCAACGCTTGATCGATCGATTGCCACGTGTCTTGATCAATTTCATCGGCATCCAATGCCAGGTCGGCGTTCGGTTCACGCAGCCCCAATTGTTCGCCCGTCAGATCGGAATACAAATCAACCAGGTCCAACAATCGCGGTGTCAGTTCATGGACGCCGTCATCGACGGAAGTGGAGGAAACGTTTTGATTGGTATTGATCGCGAACGCGTCGGTTCCATTGCCAATGGAGCTGATCGGCGGCCCGTTTTGCAGCGCCAGTTTCAACGCCCTGGCCGAATTTCGAATGTCACCGCGTTTGGCGACCATCATCGCGATTTTCAAACACGCATTGAGTTGAGGCTTCATCAGTGATACCCCCGACTCCGATGACGTCTCGATCGAATCCAGCAAAGCCGCAAGCGACGCGTCATCTCCACCCATCGAGGCGACCGCAAGTTCCAGGCCGGGTTTCTGCAGCGAGTCCGCCAACACGCGAAGGTAATTGCCGACGTTCTTGCCGATTCTTTCGGCGGCGGCGGAGTCACTTGTCGCTGCGGCCGATGCAACGGCAAGCAATCCCGTCAGCGGTTCAAGCGTGGCGGCTCGGGGCGTGTCCAGCGCTTCACGAATCGTTGCGACATCGGGCAAGCGTTCGTTCAGCGTGTCATGCAAGCCATCCACATCGTCCGGGCGAATCTTCATCGCGACCAACAGCTGTGCCGCGGGAATCGACCAATCCTTCGATCGTTTCGCTGAAAGGGATTCTAACGACTGGTAAAACGCCTCGAGTGTCTCGCGGCCCGGGTCGGTTTGGGATGCCGAATCGATGGCGATTTGCAATCCCGGTTCGGCATCGGCGACGAGCATCATCTCCAGCGGCAGATCTAGCAATCGGATGGCCAGGTCATCGTTGGGGGCGTCGTGTGATTGACGGCGAATGTCCAGGTACTCGACCGACGACTCGGGTGTGATTTTCTTCCGTACCTGCTCGGCAGTCTTTTTCGCATCGTCGATCGACAGGCCGCCGCCCCAGCGTTTCGCGTTGGCGAACTGTTCCGGGCTGGCGATCAACTGTTGAAAGATGATCCAGGCGTCGATCGGAAATCCGATCTCATTCAATTTTTCGGCGATCGATTGGTAGGCTTGGATCTCCTGATAGTCGCCGTAGCCGGGGTTGTATTGGTCCTCGGCCGAATGGTCCGTTTTCGCGTAGGCATCGAGCAAGACGTTTCGGGCCCGGGCCTTTTGACCATCTTTTGCGAGGGCGTTGACCAGTCGCGCGCCGACGGAAAACCGCATGTCGGTCCTGGAGACACTCGGATCGACCGCGGCGGCTTGATAGATCGAAACCAGCAGGGATGTCTTGTCATCGATCTCGGAAATCGATTCCAGCACCTGGCCGCCCTGCCATAACAATCCGCCGCTGATGGCCAACGTGTCGGCACCCTTTGCGGCGACGATCGCGTCGGAATCCATCAGTTCACGAATCGACTCGACGGCCGCGTCACGTTTGGCGTCGTCGGCCACGTCGACCAGCGCCGACAAGAACCGCGACGAGGGGGCGAGCGTCTTGTCTTGAATCGCCTTCTTGGCGGCTTCCTCGAATCGCTCCCTCGCTTCGTCGTCGCTTCGGAGCAACGTCAAGATGTCTTTCAACGGACCGTTTGCCGTTCCGCCGGACGAGCGACTGGTCACCCGCCACGTCGTCGATCC
>NZ_JBFHKV010000764.1:0-4381 GCF_041595215.1 Stieleria sp.
AATCAACGGCACCCCGAGCTCTTGTTCCAGCGCTCGCACTTGCTGCCACACCGAAGGCGTCGCCAGATCCAATGATTCGGCCGCCGCGGCAAATCCTTTGCCCCGCGAAAGTTCAACCATCGCCCGGAACTGTGCGATGCGAACTTGTTTGAAGTAACGGCGTTTTGGATTCATCGTGTGACCACCGCCAAGGCCTCGAATGTCAGCCCCCGACTTTGTATACTAATGGCTTGTGTTCGACGCTGAAACAGAACAATTAGCAAGGTTGGATTATGTTCAAAGCAATGGGTTTGGTGTTCACGTTCGCCGTGGCAATGTGCTTGGTCGGTTGTGGCGGTAGCGAAGGCGGTACCGTGACCGAAAACGCCGAGCTATCCGAGATCGAGGCCTATGAAGCTGCGATCGCTGCCGAAGAAGCAGCGATGAATGAGGATTTCGAAGAAACGGAATAGGGCGTTGCCGAGCCGTTCCTTCCCAACTGCATGAGGTTCGGGACCGATCAACGGCATTCGGCCGGCATCGCGAGCAACAATCACGACACAAAAAAACTCGACTTCGCGCTTGCGAAGCCGAGTTTTTCTTTTGGTCGTCAGTCAACGTCCACCGAGCTACTGGTTCAGCTGCTCTTGGATCGTTTCACTACTCGCCCTGGTTCCCAGTGCACCCCAAAGCCCGTACGGACTTTGTGAGCCCGGCACATTGTTATTGGCCGGTGTTCCATTGAGATAGACCATCGGGTTTCTCGAATTCCCCGCTTCGACCGAGTCGGTCATAAAGATGACCGCCCCATCACCCATCAAGACATGCGCACCGCCTTGGTGACGGCTCGACGCTGAGCCGATCAGCGTGTTGCCGGTATTGTTGATCCCGCAAATTTCCGAGTTGGGCGGCAAGATCGTCGACATACCCGAGAACATGATGCGGAAGTCCGCCCAACGATACCCCCGGCCGTTGCCGGCACCGGTATCAACGGGCGCGCTTGGATCCCAGAACTTGGGACGATCGGGGTCGATTTGACCCTGGTCTTCACACCACTTGGGGTTCTGCAGAATGACCGAGTTGTTGTTGCCCGCCAGGTTGGCATTCCGCGTTTGCCGGCCGCGTTTATCGCGGTCCTGCAAATCCGTGATGATCTCACCCATCATGATGGTATTGGAAAGACCATCCAAGATGTCACGAAACTTCGAATCCTTGTGCGGTACAAACGCACCACGGTCACACGCCAGCGAGTTTCTCGCGTAGCCGTTGTTTTGCTTCGGCACCCAAAAGTCCGCACGGTTCTGACCGCGGTCGAAGTCGATCGGTCCGCGAACAGCCCAGTGAATCGAATCGCCCATGCACGCACCATAATTGGTACGTCCCAGAGCCGGCAGCCCGACCCCCGGATCGCTGGGACAGCGAAGCGTTGGAATCTCGGTGACCCACGGTCGATACCGATTCAAGTGCGGCGCCGGTCCCATCGCCGGCCACGGAGTCGCAAACGGAGTCGTCGGATCGGTGGCATTGATGCGGCTCGGCTGGCTGATTTCGTCCCAAATCGCTTGCTGCTCCATGAACGGCGTCAACCCGCCCAAGGCACTCCACCGCCAAGCGGTGGCGTGCCCATAACCGGTCCACCAGTTCGTCGTCGGCGCATTCGACCCTTGGTTGACAGGCAGTCCACCCACGCCGTCCGTCCCGGCACCTTGAACCGGCAACTGCTTGTAAGCGGCATGGTAATTGTGAATCGCAATTCCGAGCTGCTTGAAATTATTGCTACAGCTCATCCGACGAGCTGCTTCACGTGCGGCTTGCACCGCGGGCAGGAGCAACCCCACCAGAATGCCGATGATGGCAATGACGACCAGCAATTCCACAAGCGTGAAACCCTGGCGTCGACTCAGACGTTGATTCATGAAATCGTCTCACAAAGAAGTATAGAAGAGGAACAAAGAACAACACTTTGGATCAGATCCAGCCGCTATCGGACCGCATCTTGGCTTCAAGATACCAAGCTAGAATTGGTGTGTCCAACAATCACGACGAAAAAGTGACACATGAGCCACACCCAACAGAGGTATACCAGGCACGAAAACCTGACCGCACTTGCCCCCTGAACTTGCCCCCCCGGTCTCGAGCAAGCGACAGCGGTGCGCCCTCCCCTGTCCCCTTATCGATCCAGCTCAAAGGCGTCGTTTTGAGACTGGACGATGACCAGACGACGGTCGGCGGCAAGGTTCGCGAACCGCTGGACTTCGCCATCAGGCCAACGAATCTCCAAACGCTCGACCGCCGCGTGCTCTCCGAGCCCGAAACTGAGGATCGCTTGGTTTCGGCACAGGTAGCCGTCGCCCGACTGCACCACTTTCGTCAACGTCTGATCTCCGATCGACAGCTTGACTGTTGCGCCGATGGCATCGCGTTCGGCCGTGGTCCCGACCAGTTGTAGCTGCATCCAATGGTGCGGCGTCTGCGTGCGGTTCTCCAGCAACGCCACCGGCTCGATCAGATCCGTCACAATAAAATCGACGCGTCCATCGTTGTTCCAATCGCAACTGGCAAGCGCCCGCGAAAGGTGCCCCGCATTCCAATACTCGGGATCGCCCGCCACGTCCTTGGCAACAAATCCCGTTTGCCCCATCGCAAACACCAAGGTCGGCATCTCAAACGCTCGGCCCTCGGCCGAGTAGTCTTCGACGTGCCCGTTGCCGATCACTAAATCGTCCCTGGTGTTGTTGTCATAGTCGAACGCTTGGACGCCGAACCCGAGTATCTTGTAGGTCGGTTGATCCAAACCGAATGCGACCACCAAATCATCAAAGAACCCGCTCTCGTCTTGCATGAACTGGTTGTTCCATTCCCGTTCAAAATTTGTGACATGCAAATCGGGTCGTCCGTTCAAATCAAAATCGGCGACGGCAATCCCCATGCATCCCTGCGGATTCCCATTGGCACCGAACGCAACGCCGCGCACCGCGGCCGTGTTTTGCCACTCCGTTTCTTCGCCGCCGCCCGCCACCCCGCGCTGCCACAAGTGATTCGCCAAACGGTCATTGGCAATGAAAATCTCGTTTCCAAGACCACCATCCAAATCGGTCAGCAAGACGCCCAGTCCTGTCGCCGGCGGAACTTGCCCGCTGGCATCGATCCACCGTCCGGCCACCGCCCCGTCACCGACAGAGAGAAACAGACGATCGCGGCCGGGACGATAGTCCAACGGAGCGGGTAGCCGAACCGGAGTTCCGTCGGGATGGTGCTCGACCGGATCATAGACCGCTGGATCATCGACATAGTTGACTTCGACAAGGTCCGGCAGATGATCACCGTTGACATCCCCGATCGCCAAACTGGTCGTGTACATCGGTTGCTGCCACACGTGATCGCCCGGTTGCGAGGCGAACGTTCCGTCGCCTCGGTTGATCAACAACGTGTTTCGCATCAGATTGCCGACCACCAGATCGGGAAAACCGTCTTGGTTCCAATCCCCCGCCGTGACGCCGCACGTGAAACCTCGGTCATCACAATCAGCCAACTCGGTCACGCCGATAAAACGCTCTCCCAACGAGCGTGCCAACAGGTTCGGACGCGTGCCAGGACCATTGGGCGGGTCGCCGGAGGCCTGTCCCAGATAGACGTCAATGTTTCCGTCCAGGTCGTAATCGATGCACGCCACCCCCGCCCCCAGTTGTTCGTACAACCGCAGTTCGCGGCGTCGTTGCACCGGGGCGTTGTAGTACGTGAACTCCAACCCAACTTGCGACGCGATGTTGGCAAACACCGGTTGGATCGCGGGGTAGTCGGATGGCTTCGTCGGCTCGTCCGTTGCCGGCACAACCGCGTTGTTGAATTCGGCCAGCTGAACATCACTGGGAAAACGTTCCAAGTCGACGCCACACAAGACCTTCTCCCGATTGTTGCGAATGAACAACTCGTCATCGGACATCGCCAGTGCTCGATCCAACTGCTCGAACGCACCGGCCGGCGACCCCATGTTCGCCAGCGCGATGCGATACCACGCCAACGCTTCCAACGGACGCCCCACTTCGGTCAACACTCGTGAGAGTTCGTCGACCGCAGCAGGCTTCATGCCGGCACCGGAAAACAGTTGGCGGGTGATCGTCATCATCCGATCGATCAACACGCCGCGGGCGCGAAACCGCTCGGCTTCCACCTCGTGTCCGCCGGCCGATAACGCCTGTCGGATCCGGTCGGTCGCCGCCAGATCACCCGGTTCCCGCAACACCGCCTCGGCAAACTGCCCGACCGCACGATCGAAGTCGCGGTGCCGCATCGCCCAGCCTCCCAGCGCCATCCAATAACCCGGATAACGCTGCGACCCCGGTTCCACCCTCCCCAGCCAATCTTTAAACGCGTCAAACCGCTGTGATTCGATCAACAACTG
>NZ_JBFHKV010000765.1:0-4365 GCF_041595215.1 Stieleria sp.
AGCGGAACGGTCGCCGACGTCAACGCCGCCCTGGCCGCCGTGGCCTTTACCCCAGCCGACGACAACGACGTCAACTCGCAGATCACCGTTCACATCGAAGATTCCGTCGCAGCCGGGCCTACCGATGGACTGATTCAGCTGAACGTCACAGCCCAGAACGATGCCCCCGACATCGATTTGGATGCCGACGATTCGAGCGGGGCCGTCGGTTCGGGCTACAACGCCGCGTTCGTCGAAGGGGCTGGGGCGGTGCGGATCGCCGACTTGGCTGATGCCGTCATCGATGATGTCGACAATGCCAATCTGACGTCGTTGACCGTCACGATCACCAACATCCAAGACGGTGCCAACGAGGTGTTGACCTTTGACACCACCGGAACCAGCATCATCGGCAGTTACGCCGCCGGCGTGTTGTCACTGACCAACTCCGACTCGGTCGCCAACTACCAGCAGGTCTTGCGAACGATTCGCTACGAGAACCTGTCCCAAACTCCCAACACGACGACTCGCGTGCTGAGCATTACGGTCGGCGACGGATCGGCCAATACCGGAATCGTCTCCAGCGTGACCGTTGCGGCGACCAACAACGCCCCGGCGCTAGACCTGGACGCGAATGATTCCAGCGGCGAAAGCGGGGCGGACTATGGGACCACCTTCGTCGAGGGTGGTGGAGCTATCCTGATCGCCGACGCGGCCGACGCTGTCCTGACGGACGTCGACTCCACCAATCTGACCTCCCTCGTGGTCACGATCATCAACCCTCATGATGGGGCTGCTGAGACTTTGACCGCCGACACGACGGGAACCAGCATCGGGGCCAGCTACTCGGGAGGTGTCCTGTCGCTTTCGGGTTCCGACAGCGTTGCCAATTACCAACAAGTCCTTCGTACCATTCGGTACAACAATTTATCCGCAGCGCCCCACCCATCCACGCGCGTCATCCACTTTGTTGCCAACGATGGATCCGCCAACAGCAATAGGGGGAGTGCAATTGTGGGCGTCAGTGCAACCAACACCGCCCCTGTCCTGGATCTGGATGCCAACGATTCAAGCGGATCGACCGGGGCCGACTATAACGTGACGTTCATCGAAGGCGGCGGCGCCGTGCTGATTGCTGACTCCCTGGATGCAAACCTGAGCGACTTGGACAGCGGCAACCTCTCGTCGCTGACCATCACGATCACCAACTTGCTCGGTGGCATCGCCGAATCGCTGAGTGCCGACACGAGCGGGACCTCGATCTCCGCGACGTATCTTGCCGGAACGCTGACGTTGTCGGGAGTCGATTCGGTTGCGAACTATGAACAGGTGTTGCGGACGGTGCGGTATGACAACATCTCACTGGTCCCCAACCCGACGACGCGGGTGATTCAGTTTGTCGCCAATGACGGCGCGGCCAACAGTAACATCGCGACGGCCAGCGTGTCGATCACGACGACCAACAACGCCCCCACGTTGGACCTGGACGCCGACGATTCAAGCGGCACGGGCGGCACCGGATTCCAGACAACCTTCGTCGAAGGCGGCGGTGCCGTGCGAATCAGTGATTTCTCCGACGCCAACCTCAACGACGTCGATTCGGCGAGTTTGACTTCGTTGACGGTGACCCTGACCAACCCGTTGGACGGGAGCAGTGAATCCTTATCCGCCGACACTTCGGGGACCAGCATCACCGCCACCTACGCCGGTGGAACCCTGACGCTGTTGGGAACCGATTCGGTCGCCAATTATCAACAGGTGCTACGATCGATTCGCTACCTCAATACATCGGTGGCACCCAACACGACGGCACGCGTCATCGACATCGTCGCCAACGATGGGATTTCCGCCAGCAACTTGGCCACCGCGACGATCAACGTCACCTCGATCAATTCAGCCCCGACGATCAATGCGCCGGGAACGCAGACGCCGTCAGAAGACACACCCTGGTCGATCAACGGGATCAGCGTCAGCGATTCCGACATCGGCACAGGGATGATGCAATTCTCAATGAATGTCGCTCGTGGGACCTTGACCCTGAACGCTACGGTCGCCGGTGGCCTGACCGCATCGGGCATCGTCGGCAACGGCAGCGCATCGGTGACCGTCACCGCGACGCTCGCTCAATTGAACGCAACGCTGGCCGCCGCCAATGGGCTGATGTACCTGGGCAACCCGAATGTCAACGGCGTCGACACGCTTTCACTCAACGCGAGCGATTTGATCGATTCGACCACCGAGACGGTCAATATCAACGTCCTGGCCGTCAATGACGCGCCGGTTGCGGTAAAAGACCAGTTCGCAATGAACCCGGACAGCAAGTTGATCGTCGGGGCAGGCGGATTGTTGGCCAACGATTTTGACGTCGATGGCAACGCGATCAGCGTCGTTCCCGTCAGCGGGCCTTCGTCTGGAACGTTGACGTTGGGGGCGGATGGATCCTTTCAATTCACTCCGGTTGCCTCGTTCTCCGGATTCGTCACCTTTTCTTATGCCGTCACCGATGGCTCTGCGACAAGCGCGCCTGCGACGGTGGTGATCCAAGTGTTGCTGCCGATCAGTCCGGCCGACATCGCCAGTGCGAGCGCCGAACCGGAGCCCGAGAAAGTCCCCGAAGACCCACCGGCCGAAGAAGAAAGCGACGAAGAAACAGAGCCGGAGAATGAAACGTATACCCCAGTGACCGCGAGTGTTCCCGAAGCTGACACGCCGTCGGTCGACCTGGGGCGAGGCGTGGTCCAAACCAACGCCGAAGAAATTCTGACGATCAGCGTGGTGCCGCAGCGACTGGCGGAGCAGGCTGAATCCGAGCAGCGAAATGACGAAAGCCGTAGTTCGTCTCCGACGCAAAATGACAACTCAGGTCGATTGCGTCGTTCGGACTCGATCCGTTCGACCGGCTCGGTGCTTGGGATTGGGCGGTTCGACAGCAAACTGCTGTGGAGCGACATGGAAGACATGCAAGGCGAAATCAATGACGGCTTTAACACACCCTACATCTTTGCCGGTTCCTTCGCCGGCGTCTCAAGTGCGCTTTCGGTCGGTTACGTCATGTGGACGGTCCGCGGCGGTCTGTTGGCGACCAGCTTACTAGCGCACCTGCCGGCATGGAGCTTCGTCGATCCGCTGCTGGTGCTCGACGAGCTGGATGACGACGACGATTCCGACGACGACTCGCTCGCAGAGATGCTCGACAAAAGCGAAAGCGAACGGGAAGAAGTCGAGTCGGACGAAGCGGAGCTGGAAGCTTCGGCTCTCTGATCAATCAGTTGGGGAGAGGGGGAGGCAAGGAGGCAAGGAGACAAGGAGACAAGGAGACTGGACCGCGTGGCAGGTTGGAACGCGATCTGCGGAGTCCCGGGTGCCTTCCTCATCATTCTGCCACTTCATCGTTTTGCCACTTCATCGTTTTGCCACTTCCGCCGTGCCGGCGTTTGGTGATGGCTGCTTCGCGAGTCTAGAGCGACATTGACCGCTCGTTGCTTATCCGAGCGAGTCCAGCTTTGCACGTAGGAATCGTCGTTCGGAATCGTGCGTTGTCAGTGCCAACGCTTGCTCAAAGGCGCATCTCGCCTCCCGTTGTTCGCCCAGTCGCCGCAGAAACTCACCGCGGGCGGAATGGGCCAGATAATACGCTTGCAAGTCTCCGCGTTCTAAAATGTCATCGATGATCGCCAGGCCGGTCGCCACGTCGTCGCGCATCGCGATCGCCACGGCACGATTGAGTTCCACCACGGGCGATGGATCGGCTCGCATCAAGACGTCGTACAAGGCGACGATCTGCGCCCAGTCGGTCGTAGCGGCCGTCGCGGCTTCGGAGTGGACGGCGGAGATCGCGGCTTGGATCGCGGCTTGGATCGTGTACGCGCCGAATCGCTTCGATCGCAAGGATCGTTCGACCAGACGGACCCCTTCGTCGATCAGCTCTCGATCCCAGAGGCGACGATCCTGATCTTCGAGCACGATGATGTCCCCCCGGACGCTCAATCGCGCGGCCCGACGCGATTCGTGAAGCAGCATCAGCGCCAACAATCCCATCACTTCCGGATCAGGCAGCAATTCCAACAGCAATCGAGCCAGACGAATCGCTTCGTCGCAAAGGTCGGCCCGGGTCAGGCTTTCTCCGCTGGATGCGGAATAGCCTTCGTTGAACACCAGGTAGATCACCGACAGGACGGAATCCAAGCGTTGGGGGATGTCCGAAAGGGAGGGGACCACATAAGGGATTCCGGCATCGCGAATTTTCGCTTTCCCGCGAACGATGCGCCGAGCCATCGTCGGTGGAGGCACCAGGAACGCGCGTGCAATTTCTTCCGTCGTCATGCCGCACACTTCCCGTAGGGTCAGCGGCACTTGCACTTTGGGATCAATCGCCGGGTGACAGCA
>NZ_JBFHKV010000766.1:0-4361 GCF_041595215.1 Stieleria sp.
GAGTCCTTGCCGATATGCCGACGGCACAGGACTCGTCGCCTCGTCCACTACCGCCTTACCCGAAACGCAAGGTGACAAGGCATACTAGATGCCGTAGCGATCTCGGAAACAGTTTCGGTGGGTGCGGGCCAGTTCACTCTGGCCCGTCCTGCCGGCGGCGTCTGCCGCGACTGCGATTTGTTCGAGCAGTTCCGCAAACGCCAGCATCGGTTCGGCGCCCAAATCCCATCCCGCACGGACCCACAATTCGTGGGCTTGGGCGGGCGGTGCTTGTTGCGCCAACGCGGCGAAGTGCTCGCGGACTCGATCGCGTCGATCGCTGGCCGAAGGCACGCAAAGGCTTTCGAAATAACCTTGCTCGACCGAATCGCAGGGCTCGTAGCCGAGCGTCATCAACCGTGCAGCAGAAAACTTTTGGCCTTCACCACAGAACCCGTGCGTCCTGACCCGCACCGTCTGATCGGTGAAGATGGAACAGTTCAGCCCGCTTCGGTAGTGATCGATCGCGGCGGCGCGATTCCCCGATTGCTCTTCGCCGTACCCCAAGACGTCCCAGGCCCAACCGAGTTCCGGCGCGAACTCGATCGCGCGACGGCAATAGCGCATCGCCGCCTCCCAATCTTGCTGGTCGAGCACCTGCTGGCGGGAAACGTTTGCCGCGACCACCTTGTCGATCCAGTCCTCGTCCATCAGCCGGTTGTCGAACAAGCCGCGCTGGAGTTGTTCGGGATCGTCGATGTCCAAGCCGCGAAGGGCATCGTCGCTGAGCAGCGGATTTTCTAACGCATCGATCACCATTTGGCACAAGACCGCCGCTTGGCTGATGTGTCGCTCGATCATCTCGCCGGCCAGCTCAAGACCGCTCAGTGGTTCCAATTCGGAGGCCGACCGATGTTCCAGGCGAGTGATCGCCCATTGATTCAATCGATGGCAGGATCGATCGCTTTCGTCGCTCGCCGAACCCGCGGAGATCGCGTGGTCGCGACGGCTGCCGGGCAACTTGTGCCGAACGTGGTCAAAGTAAATGGCTTCGGCCAGCGAGTCGCCCCAGGGGATCCAGTCGCCTCCGCCGTGGTACCAATGGACGATCTGTCCGGCCGAATTGTCGGCGGCGATCCGGACGCACAACCAATCGCCCATCGTGTTGGTCAGGATGGGGAGAAAGTCACAGGGCATCAGCGCCGGCCAGATCGCCGTGGGTGCCTCGTCGATGAGTTCCTGGGGCGGGATCGCCGAGGCGAACCGGTTGCCGACGCTGCCGTCGGCGGAACGCCAGATCTCGTCGTCGAACCATCGCGATAAGTCGTCGGAAAGGACGCATCGAAACCTCGCTTGGATCT
Organism: Stieleria sp.; assembly: GCF_041595215.1. Lineage (NCBI taxonomy): Bacteria > Pseudomonadati > Planctomycetota > Planctomycetia > Pirellulales > Pirellulaceae > Stieleria > Stieleria sp. The sequence continues at coordinate 1,341 of NZ_JBFHKV010000766.1, forward strand.
GGTCGGTCCAAGATCCCGAGGCGGCGGACGGTTGGGTCGGCTGTTGCAAGGTTACCGAATCAAACTCATGTAAAAGCTGAAGATACGCTCGTTGTCAAAGTCAGACTTGTTGACCGGGTAGGCAAAGTCGAACGCGAGCGGGGCCGGCCCGAGCGCCGGGATTGCCACACGCAAACCCAAACCGGGCGCGACACGAAACGAGTCGGCGTCCAGTTTAACACTGCTTTCCACGGTACCAAAGTCACAAAATGCCACACCGCGAAAGGCGTCGTCGGCCGTGATCGGGAACATGTACTCGACGGAATTGAGAAATTGGAATTCCCCCCCAACGGCAACGAAGGGATTTCCGCCCGTACCGCCCACCACGGGGCCTGCACCGCGAAAATCGAAACCTCGCAGCGTCGCGTAACCGCCGGCGAAGAAGTTTTCGAAGATCGGCGTGTCGTTCCCGCTGAACCCGACTTGCGTGCTGTACGAGAAAGTTTGTTTACCACTGCCGTCGGCTCGCGACGCCAGCAACCAGTATTTGCGATACTCCAGTTCGATCCGGGAGTAGTCGTAATCGCCGAAGGTTTCTTCGAACTGGAACTGGAAATAGTGGCCCTGGCTGGGCTGAATCGGACTGTCACGAGTGTTGTGCGTCAGCGTGATGCTGCCGCTGTACAGCTCGTTGTCACCTTCCGCATCGGTCAACTCCTGATATTCGGCCGCATCGCCCGGCGACAGGATCGCCGTGTTGAGCGACCGAATCCGACTGAGGTCGACATTCTGGCCACTGATGCCGACCGCGAGTGACAGGTCGGGCGTGATGCGATAGCCCAGCGAGAATCGACCGCCGAGACGGTTCTCGTCCCAGTCATCGTAACGCCGGTCGTACAGGAATCCGCTGGCTGAGAAACTGATCGGCAAGTAACCGAACAAGTTCGGGTCGGCGAACTGAACGCTGTAACGATCAAAGTCACTGCCCGGTGCGGCTTCCAAGCGAAAGGTTTGCCCGGCCCCACGGAAGGCGGTCCCGCCGAACAGGTCTCGGAACGAGCGCGGCCAACGCATGATGTCAAAGTTTCGTTCGTCGATCGTGATCTGGCCGGTCACCCCGGCGTCACTGTTGACCGCACCGCCGAACATGATGCGTCCGGTCCGTGCGGGAAATCCATTGACGATCAAGTCCGCGACGCGAACGTTAGGCGTGTAAACCGGATCGGTGCCGATCGGCGGAAACGCGGTGCCACTTCCGGGAACCGATTGACCGGGTTGGAGCACGCGTTGACGCGGCCCGAACTGAGTCGGCGGAAACGTCGTCTGCGGCGCCGCCTGTTGCGGCACCGGCTGCGGCACATAGTTTTGTTGCGGCGCGTAGTTTTGTTGCGGCTGAACGTAGGTCCCCGTCGGCGGGTTGTATCCCGGCGGATAGTTCTGGGCGTTGGCCGAGGAGGTCCAGGCCAACGCGGTGCAGGCGAGCACGGCGATTGGAACCGCCAGGGCACGTGCCATCGGCGTGTTGATGGCGGCTCGCCTGGCCAATCGTTTCGGCAAATCGATCGATTCCATTCGGGTTGATTCGCTTGCTGGTGTCAGGGGTGATGGAAAAACGTTGCGGTCGGTGTCGGTGCGGGAGGGGTGATTCATTAAAACGCATCCTCCCGAGGATCGACGATGATGTCCGGTGGGTCGGCGATTTGCGGATTGGTTTCCAGCAACTGGCTATTGCTCATGCGCCGTCGACCGATTTCCAACAGTCTGCGGTCGATGAAATCACCTTCGCGCATCTCCAACATGTTCAACATCACGGTCTCCCGCATCAGGTGCGGTTCGCCTTCGATGTTGACGCGGATCTCGCCGATCTTCCAACGGTCACCTTCTTCGATCTGATAGACCAAGTCGACGGTGTTCTCTTCGTCACGCATCACGGTCTTGGGCTGGACATCGGCATAGATGAATCCCAGTTCGCCGTAACCGTAAACGATCTCGCCCACGTCGCGTTTCAAAATGGTGCCGTCAAACATGTCGCCGGCCTTCAGTTCCAAACGCTGCCGCAGTGAATCCTCGGTGACGAATTGATTGCCGATGATTTGCACGCTGTTGATTTTGAAACGTTTGCCTTCGTTGACCACAAACGTCACGTCCATCCATTTGCCGTCTTCGCTGTAGGAGATTCGCCGACCGACGGTAGCGGTCAGGTAGCCGAGGTTGTGATAGGTCGCGGCCAAGATATCGACGTCGCGATCGATCTTGGCCATGTTCGCGACGTTGAAGGTGTAGTAGCCGAATTGGAGAAACGGTCCACGGCTCTTGATCAGTTTCTTCAGCCGGGCTTCGCTCAACAAGGTATTGCCGATGACATTGATGCTGGCGATTCGTTCTTTGGGTCCCTCGTTGATCCGAAAGATCACCATGCCGGGTTTGTCTTTGAACCCGATCGTCGACGTGATGGCGACCTGGTTGAACCCTTCGTCCTTGTAGTAGTCGATCAATCGCCGGCGGGCGGATTCGACGGAGAACTCGCTGAGCGGATCTTTGACTTCCAATCCGGCGCGGCCCTTCAGGTCGCGGTCGTTGACGCGGTTGTTTCCGTGAAAGGAGATCGCGGAGATCAGGGCGCGTTCATGCACCACAAACGTTACGTCGACCCCGGCATCGTTGTCTTTGGTTTTGAAAGTGACATGGTCAAACGATTTCATTTCGTTCAACCGATGGACGTCGCCGAGCAAGACTTCGCGGCTGAAAAATCGCCCCTTCTTGGTCTGCATCTTTTGCAGGATCTCATGCTCGCTGAGCGCTCGATTGCCGACAATTCGAACACTGGTGACGACCTTGTCGCCGTGTTCGCGGCCGATCGGCAGGGCATCCTGGTTGTGGACGTGATCGCGGAACTTGGGACGCTCGGCCGGTCCTGCCGGGCCGCCGCTCTGAGGACCTCCGCCACCCATGCCCCCCATGCCGCCGCCCATTTGGGCCGCCGCAGGCAGTGAAAACGCCAAACAGGCAACCCCCGCGATAAACGCAGTGAAGCATTTTTTA
>NZ_JBFHKV010000767.1:0-4355 GCF_041595215.1 Stieleria sp.
CACATTTCCTTCGCCGACGGTGACCCAGGATTCAGTCTCGCTGATTGCGGCCACGCCGAAATTCCCAAGTGTTGCACCACGCTCCGGCACCACCACCTTTTCGGTCGATCGAATCACATGCAGTCGTTCGGGGTCGACTTGCGCGACGAATAAGGGGGCGCGATGCCGCATCACGTGATCGTTGTCGGCGCCGCGTCGCGTGTAGACCAAGAACAGCCCGTCACCGGCGACCAACCAATGGGCTTGGGTGTTGTAGCTGCCCAGGTCACTTCCATCGTCGAACGTCCATGCCTTGATCGGTCGGAGATTCAAACCGTCGTCGGAGACCGAGACGTAGGCTTTCAAGTCGTTTCGCATCGTCAAGAAATACCGATCGTGGTATTTGACGATCGAAGGCTCGTACAAGCCTCGCTTGACGTCCAGACGTAAGATCTGGCCATGTTCCTGGTACGAAAGTGACTGACCATCAAAGCGGCAACGGACAATGGTTGTCGAAAACGGAGCCTTGGTCCCCGTCCCGATGTAGAACGGCAACAGCACCGTCCCGTCATCCTCGACCATCCACTGGGCGCAGGCACTGCGGGCAAAGTCGAACTCGGCGCCGGCCGGCATTTCCAACTGCCGCCAACGTGACCAAGTACCGTCGTCCTGTCGCACCGCAAAGGCCGTCTGGTGAGATCGTTTTTTGTCTTCCAACTGCTTGCCCGACGGACTGTAGCGAACTTGCGCACCGACGGCGAGAAAACGTTTCGTCGGTGCGTGATAGCCCGGCGTCACATCGACGACGGCCACATTCACGCCGCCGTCTTCGGTCACCCAGTCCAATTCGCGGTGCAGCGTCGGCCCCACCCAACGCTTGCCGAAATCGACCGTTCGCATCGTACTCAAGCCGGAATAATGGTCCGACCGACCGAGATGCTTTTGAACGGTCATGACGATTTCATGACCAGCCCCGATCGCCAGGCGTGGATGAAACCACAGCGATTTATCACTCGGGTCCTGTCGCTTCATCACCGTCTCAAGCGTCACATCGATCGGCACGATTTCAGTGGTCGATTCAGCAAGCGGGGTGGCCTCGGATACCGAAGCCCGATCGGACTGCGCGTTGGTGTCTGCAACCGCCCCCAGAACCATCGCCAGTGCAAGGACCGGTTTCAGCAGCGTGTCGACGACTGGGGGAGAGCGTTTCATCAGGATCCGTCAGCTTGGGCGAAGAAAGTCATTGGGGTGAAAACACGGCGTCCAAGAGCGATCGGCAAACGGTTGATCACCCATCGGCATCAGCCCATCGGACCACGCCTGATGATTGAGGAACATTGATTCGATCCACAGGCCGGTCGGCGTCTGGGCAAATCTCGGATTCAGAAGTCCGTTTCGGGCTCGTCCAGCATCAGCTCTTTGATCCAGGCGTTGCGATAGCGCACATCATGGCCTTCGCATTGCAGTTTCAGGCCTTGGGGCGTGTCGGTGATCCCAAACCCGTTGTCGTTTCCGCCGTCGACGCCCGAATTCGGTCCGCCCCAGACTTTGTTGATCGTTTGGTTGACGTGAACTTTCTCGCCGTTGAAGTACATCGTCACCATCGGTTTTTCGACCAGTTTGCCGTCCCGGAAACGGGCGGCGCGAAAGACCAAGTCGTACGCGTTCCATTTCCCGACGCCGTTGTAGGCATGGTACGGCGATTCCGTTTCGTTGATCACCGCCCCCATGCCGTGCTTTGACTTGTCGCCGTCCAGGACTTGAATTTCGAAACGGTTTTGCAGATAGACGCCGCTGTTGCCGCCGGGCTTCATGATCAGAAACTCGATGTGCAACCGGAAATCCCGATACGGCTTTTTCGTCACGATGTCGGCCGTGCCATACTTGCCTCCGTCGGCCGCCCGATCGTCGGTCATCACACAGGTGCCGCCGTCGACGGGGTCCTCGACAATCTTCCACTTGATCGGCAACGACGAACTGAAACGCGGCCCTTCCCAGTACGTCCATTTTTCGTCCAACATGTCGCGGGTCCCGTCGAGGATGACTTCCGCACCCTCGATCGGCTTGGCTCCGACACCGACATGATCCGCAGCGGAGGTGGTCACGGCGGCCAAGGAAACGGACAGGAAAAGCAGGGCGTGGATTGATTTCATGACAGGGCGTTGGGTGGGGTCGGTGGGTGGGAAGCAGCGAGGGCGCGTCATTCTACTCCGTCCCGCCCGGCGGGGCATCGATTTTGCGTTCTTCTCGCCCAGCCATTAGACTTTGCCTGGATTTTCCGGCTCTCTTGCTTAGCCATGTCCCCAACCGGTAGAACCGTCCGATGAATCGCTTCTGTGTCGTGTTTGCCTGTGTCGCCTGTTTCTCAAGCCTGCTCATTCCAGCCGCCGATGTCACCGCTGGCGACTGGTCACAGTTCCGTGGACCGCAAGCGGACGGCGTGGCGTCGTCGGGTGACTATCCGACCGAATGGAGCGACACCGAAAACGTGCGTTGGTCCGTCGTCTTGCCGCAACCCGGCAACGGCAGCCCGATTGTGGTTGATGGGAACGTCTTCGTCTGCAGCGTCGAAGACTCCAAAGGCCTCGCCCGCAGTCTGATCTGTTTCGATGCCGACAACGGCCATCAACGCTGGTCCCGGACGGTGACGCTGGCAGAAGAAATGCCGACGCACAAGACGAATCCTTACGCCGGTTCCACGCCCGCCTGCGATGGATCACGCGTCGTTGTCTGGCATGCCACCGGTGGATTGCACGCCTACGACATGAACGGCGCTCCCCTCTGGTCGCGCGACCTGGGCGAGTTCCGGCACATGTGGGGTTACGGTTCCAGCCCCGTCATCGTCGGTGATCGTGTGATCTTGAACTCCGGACCCGGCAAACAAGTCTTCGTTGCCGCATTCGATGTCGAGTCTGGCGAGACGCTTTGGCGGCACGATGAACCGGTCCCGGGTGACGGCGAGCGAAACGCGGAAGGGAAGTACATGGGCACGTGGTCGACGCCGGTGCCGATCGAACGGGACGGGCGACAACTGGCCATTGTCGCGATGCATCAACGCATCTTGGCACTGGACGTTGAATCCGGTGACGTCGTTTGGTTCTTCCGTGTGACCAGTGATCGCGGCGACCTGGCGTACAGTTCCCCGATGATCGAAGGCGACCTGTGTGTGTTCAACGCCGGTTTCAAAGGCCCAACGATGGCGTTCGAAATGAACGGGCGCGGCGACATCACCGAAAACCAACGCTGGCGGATCGAAGGCAATCCCCAATCGATCGGCACTGGAATCATGCGAGACGGCTTTGTCTACCGCGTCGGGGCAGGCCCCAATCTGATCGATTGCCTGGACGCCAAAACGGGCGAGACGGTCTGGCAGGAACGCAACAAAGCCGCGTTCTGGGGCTCCGTCGCAGTGGCCGGCCAGACAGCGTATGCCACCGATCAATCCGGAACCACAATCGTGTTTCGCCTTTCGCCGGACGAGTTCACACCGATCGCCGAGTGTCCCCTGAACGATTCCAGCAACGCGACTCCAGCGCTCGCCGGTGGACGGATCTACCTCAGGACGAACCGGAAACTATGGTGCGTGGAGTGATTGTGGAGACGAATCGCAAGCGGGAAGCGTACGCCACATTGAATGGGGCGATCGCCGATGTCCGATGACGGAAACGTCAGCCGCTGGATCGATCAAGTCAAAGTCGGCGATTCGGTCGCGGCGGCCGAACTGTGGCGCCACTACTACGATCGTCTGATTCGAAACGTCCGCAATCATCTTCGCGGACAAAACCGGGCAGTGGCCGATGAAGAAGACGTGGTCGTCAGCGTCTTCGAAAGTTTCTATCGGGCGGCCGAGCAGGGCCGATTCCCCGAGATGTCCGATCGCGACGACTTGTGGCGATTGTTGTTAAAAATGTCGGCGCGAAAGGTCATCGACAAACGCCGCCGGGACCGCCGACAGCGGCGGGGCGGCGGCCAACGAACACTCTCGCTGGCCGGACGACCGGGCGACGAAGACGCTCTGATCGAGGTGATCGGCGACGAACCGACGCCGGACATGGTGCTGACGTTGACCGAAGCCGTCGAGGAGCTGCTCTCCCATTTGGGTGACGGGCAACTGCGAGAGATCGCGGTCGGAAAAATGGAAGGCCTCTCCAACGCAGAACTCGCGCAACGATTGGGATGCTCTGAACGCACGATCGAACGACGCTTGCACCTCATCCGTGAAACCTGCCAGCAGGAACTGATGGACGCCGACCAGTAACGGTCATAACAAGCAGCCTGGCCCGCTACACACGCCGAGAGTAGCAAGTCAGTGGTCAAAACATTTGATGGTCAAAAAATGGAATGCGACCAACCCTCCCAGCAACGTGCATGCCCCC
>NZ_JBFHKV010000768.1:0-4352 GCF_041595215.1 Stieleria sp.
AAATGCTGCGTGCCGAAGGCGACCGTATCGCTGGCAAACGTTAGCACACGGTCTTGTTGTCAGGCTCCGCCCTATCGTCGAGTCTCGCAAGTGGTTGGGCGCGCGTCTGTTAGCCGGTACGAAAGTCGGGTAGGAAGATTTCGGAGGTAAGAAAATGATGAGATGCGCCATTCATTCGATCTAACCAATCTTCCTACCTTCAAAATCTTCCTACCTCCCCCCCAGACCACCGCACCCTGTCGTGTCGGCGAAAACCAGGGGGGATGGCAGAATGATTCGGGGCAGAATGATGGAGCAGGCGTCTTATAGAGAGATTCCGCATAGCCCAGGCTCCGCTTCGGATACCCTGCTTCCCCAGGCTTTCGACCAATACTGCTAAGTTAACATCAATGAAGGTGCCCGGACGCTGGCGCGAACCGGCTGATCTCAAACCATGATCAGCCGTTTGGTGCGAGCCTACGAACGAGGGAATGAATGTGTATCTTGACCGGCAGGACTGCCTGCCATCGTTAACCTCGTAACGGCCTTGCCTGACATGCAGAAGGAGTTTTATCGGATCGGTGTTCTGCTGCTGTCCCTGTGGCTGATCCGGATCGTCGATGCCACGATTCCGTATGACTTGACGGACCTCGGGTTGCAGCCACGGCATTGGAGCGGGTTGTTAGGGATCGTGACGATGCCGTTTCTGCATGGCAGCTTCGGGCACCTGTTTAGCAACACGATGTCGTTGGGCATTCTGCTGGGCCTGCTGGTGAGCTCTCAGAAATCCCCTTGGTTGCTCGTCACGATGACCTCGCTCGCCGGTGCGTCGTTGCTCTGGCTGGTCGGGCGTGACGCGAATCATGTCGGCGCGAGCGGCGTGGTGTTTGGACTGATCGGATTGTTGATCGTCAGCGGTTTCCTGCGACGCCGCTTGGTCCCTGTCGGTGTCGCGATTGTGGTCGGTATCCTGTTCGGCGGAACGCTGCTGTCGGGAGTCTTGCCGGGCGGCGGCGCCGAGGTTTCCTGGGACGGCCACCTCTGTGGCTTGATCGGAGGCAGCGCGGTTGCGTTTTTCACCAGCGGTGAAGCCGGGCGGTACAGAATCAAAACGTGACGAGCCGGCAAACGACCATGACGTTGTCCGTCCGCGACGGACGGGCCAACGGCCATCCACAACCTTTGCGTTTATAGTGGCATTTGTGCATGGCCGTTGGCCAATCCATCTCGTTTTCGTTTGCGGACCTTGGGCGGTGCCCAAGGCTACGGATGTAAACGGCCGTTGGCCGAAACGATCCACTCAGAACAAATCTGACATGCAAAAGATCCGCAGCCGCCCAGGCGGGGAGACTTCCTAAGCTGGACTGTCGCTGCGGGGCAGCGACATTGGGCGGCTAAAGCCTGCACACCAACAAAAAAACGCCCGAACCAAATGGCTCGGGCGTGTTTATTTCGCTGATTGGTTCCGCGTGGCGGATCAATACATGTCGTGGTCGCCGCCGTGGCCCTTGGCACCGGCCTTCGGCTTTTCGGCAACCAGTGCATCGCTGGTCAGCAACAGGGTTGCGACGCTTGCGGCGTTGCCGAGTGCGGTCCGCGTGACCTTGGTGGGGTCGATGACGCCGGCCTTGACCAGGTCTTCGTAGGTATCGGTCAGGGCGTTGTAGCCACCGTTGCCCTTCATCGCAGCAACTTTCTCGCAAACGATTCCGCCATCTTGGCCGGCGTTTTGCGCGATCATGTGCAGCGGGGCGCGGCACGAACGCAGGACGATGTTGTAACCAACTCGTTCGTCGTCGCTCAGGTCATCGCCGGGCTTGACGGTGCTGCTGGCACGCAGCAGTGCGACGCCACCACCGGGCAGAATGCCTTCTTCGACGGCGGCACGGGTTGCGTGCAGTGCATCTTCGACGCGAGCCTTCTTTTCCTTCATCTCGCTTTCGGTTGCGGCACCGACGTTGACCTTGGCGACACCACCGGCGAGCTTGGCCAAACGCTCTTCCAGTTTTTCGCGATCGTAATCGCTGGTGCTGTTTTCGATTTCACGACGGATCTGGTCGATGCGAGCCTTGATGTCGCTGCTCTTACCGGCACCTTCGATGATCGTGGTGTTGTCCTTGTCGATGATGATCTTCTTGGCACGACCGAGTTGCGGCAGGTCGACGCTTTCCAGCTTGATGCCGAGTGCTTCGAAGATGGCTTGACCGCCGGTCAGGATGGCGATGTCTTCCATCATGGCCTTGCGTCGGTCGCCGTAGCCGGGAGCCTTGACGGCACAGACGTTGAACGTGCCGCGCAGTCGGTTGATGACCAACGTGGCCAGTGCTTCGCCATCGACGTCTTCGGCGATGATCAACAGCGGCTTGCCTTGTTGGACGACCTTTTCCAGCATCGGGACCATGTCCTTGATGCTGCTGATTTTCTTTTCGAAGACCAGGATGTAGGCGTCTTCCAGGACGGCTTCCATGCTGGCGCTGTCGGTGACGAAGTAAGGCGACAGGTAGCCGCGATCGAACTGCATCCCTTCGACCCATTCCTGCTCGGTTTGCAGGCTCTTGCCTTCGTCGACGGTGATGACGCCGTCCTTGCCGACCTTGCTCATCGCGTCGGCCAACAATTCGCCGATTTCACGGTCGTTGTTGCTGGCGATCGTCGCGACGTCTGCCATCGCGGACTGATCCTTGACCTTGGTGGCCATCGAATGCAGTTTTTCGGTCAGATCGGCAACGGCTTTTTCGATGCCCTGCTTCATCTTGATCGGGTTGACGCCGGCGACGACCGCCTTCAGGCCTTCGTTGAAGATCGCTTCGGCCATCACGGTCGCGGTCGTGGTTCCGTCACCGGCGACGTCGCTGGTCTTGCTGGCGACTTCGCGAACCATCCGGGCGCCCATGTTTTCATAGACGTCTTCCAGCTCGATTTCCTTCGCCACGGTGACACCGTCTTTGGTGACGGTCGGGCTGCCGAAACTTTTCTGCAAGATCACGTTACGGCCCTTGGGACCGAGGGTGACCTTGACGGTGCGAGCCAGTTTGGAAACGCCTCGGCGAATCGCCTCACGGGCTTCCTGCTCAAATGCAATGATCTTTGCCATGGAATTCTATTGGGGTGTGTTGTTAGAGGTTTTTGATCGGGTGGGATGCGTACGATGATGACTCGGCTGCGGCCTAGCCGATCACCGCCAGGACGTCGTCTTCACGCATCAGCAAATATTCTTCGCCATCGATCTCGACCGATTCGCCGGCGTAACTGCTGAACAGGACGTGGTCGCCTTCGGACAACTGGCTTTGTCCACGGGTGCCGTCATCGAGCAGCTTGCCGGTGCCGATTGCCACGACGGTGCCGCGGGCCGGTTTTTCGCGTGCCGAATCGGGAAGAACGATCCCGCCAGCGGTCGTTTCCTCGACTTCTTCACGCTGGACCACGATTCGCTCGCCGATCGGTTGCAGTCGAACGGAAGCCTTTTTCTTGGTGGCAGTCGCCATAGTTGCGGATACCTTTTCTGTAGTGCGGGAAATTGAATGGAGAATGTCTTGTAGGCTGCCGCCAGCGGCAGTGGCCTGCCCAATCACGATCAACGCAACTGCGGCCGAAACGACCGCCTGGCAGTCCACCGCGCGACGTCGACTGTGTTGAGTCCACTGGCGAGCGGCTGTCGTTTTGGCGACCGGATGGCCGCGCCAAGTTGACAGTTTTTCTGACTGGCACGCCGAGCAGCAAACGGTGTGCCAGATCCTGACCGCGGCCGGGGCATCACACTCCTCCGACCGGAACAAGCCCTCGAAAGAGCCTCAAAATATCGGTGCAGAAAGTTTCCTGAAGGTCGCTGATCGCGGACGCGTATCTTGGTGCATTTCTGGTTTCTGCAACAGGGGCCAAATGTTCGGCCCCGGCCGGAATCTTGTCTGCCCACCGGTTTTCCGCGATTCCCACCGCAGAATCGACAAATTGGCAGACGCCTCGCCCCCGAGTCGATTGTTCGCGCCGTGCCGGATGCCCAATACCGCTAAGTGAAGCGTCGTTTCCCCGTGCTAGGGCCCGTAGGCTCGCGCCAAACGGCTGATATTCGTTTGATATCAGCCGGTTCGCGCCAGCGCGAGCGGCCTCTCGGTCGGTCTTAACTTTTCGGTATCGGCCTGAAGCCACCCTCCCGGCGGGAGGCTCGAGCGAAGCGAGGGGCAGACGTGTCAAGTTAAGACGTCACCCTCCCGCGTGGCATTGGTATCTACACATCTTTTGGAAATGTTGTGCATGGCCGTTGGCCAAATCGAACCTCATTGCGATGCGGTTCCTGGGGCGGCGCAACGCTCGCAAATGCTCGGCTTGCTTGCCCCAGGCTATGGGTATCCATGCCCTTTGGGCAAAATACGGCT
>NZ_JBFHKV010000769.1:0-4350 GCF_041595215.1 Stieleria sp.
CATCATCAACGCCCACATTCGGTTTGCAATGTTCTCTCGAAACGCTCGGTTGGCGTCGTCCGTCAACGATTTGGCGAGCTGCAGACGTCGGCTGTAGACGGGAACCGCCCGCACATTTTTCTCGGGCTTGACCTTGTAAAGCTGTTCGCCCGGAGGCGGGTCGATGACGGGAGGTGCGTCCAACATTCGCGGCGCCGTCTGGTCCGTTTCCGAGGTGAACACGGAGGTGAACTCGACGTCGCCTTCAGCTTTTTCGCCGATCGACGTTTTTTTCGTCTTGGGATCTTGAACCAGATAGCTCCGTTTGATGAACGCGGCCAGACCGTAGTAATGTCGCTGCAGGTAGTCGTCGATCGCCGGATGGTCATGGCATTGGGCGCACTCCAGATCCCTGCCCAAGAAGATGCGTCCGATGTCGCGTGTCACTTGGTCGACATTCAATTCGCGATCGAGCAGAAATCGGGCGGCGGCACGCGTTTGTTCGTCCGTTCCATCGGCCGACAACAGTTCCTGAGCAAGCTGTCGCCACGACTTGTTCTGCAAAAACGACTCCCTCAGATACGCCTCCCATTGCTCAGCGGTGACGTGTTTGTTCGGGCGACGTTCCATCAACAGGGTGTCGAACACGTATTGCATCCGCCGCGCGTATTGTGGCGAACCGAGCAGTCGGTCAACGAGTTTGATCCGCTTGTCGGGTGCCGAATCTGCGAGAAACTCACGCACCTCATTGGCGGCCGGAATGGTGCCCGCCAGATCCAAATAAACACGTCGCAGAAACGAAGCGTCGTCGGTGATCGCGGCCGGCGTTTTGAAATCGGAATGCGACGAAACCAGGGCATCAATCTGGACATGCAGCGCGTCGCTGGCCTGGAGCGTGCGTGAGTGGGTTGCCATGCTGCCGATGACAATTCCGATGATCACAATGACGCGCGAACGAGTCATGGAGGTGCCTGGCGCGGTGGGGGGAGGCTGGTGGGCGGGGAACAAGTCGCGTCAGCGGCACGACTCATCGCCAACCAGTCTACCACATCTCAACCGGAGAGAATCAACTCAGGCGGTTCGGCGAGATCGCCGGCGGGAAAACGCCCATCCGCATACATCACCAAATGGTGCCCGAACGAGTTGGTGCCTCGACCTCCGACGCGTCCACATTTGTCAGACCACTTCGTCCGCCAACCGCATCACCTGGTCCACGGGCAACTCAAACGAGGGCAGGAACGCTCCGCGTGCGGTTTCACCGGCTCGAAAGATCCCAACTTCGTCGTAGGCGTCACCGTTGAGTCTCAACACGGTCACGGTCCGATCGAACGGGTCGATGATCCAATACTCCTGGACACCGCCTCGAGCGTAGTCCGATCGCTTGGCAACATAGTCGCGATGTCTCGCTTCGGCACCTTCACTGACGACCTCCACCGCGATGTCTAATCGATTGGGGTAAGCCGTCGGTGAACTGGGGAAGCAGGGCGGCGTCAGGTACAACAGATCGGGTTCACGAATCGTACCGGCAAACAGCGTCACCGGCAGCGGTGCCTGTAAGACGCGTGCCTCATCGCCGACCGAAGCGCTCGCCGATCGCATCAGTCCGGCGACAAAATCCACGATCATTTGATGCATCCATGTCGGCATCGGCAACACCTCCAGGTGACCGTCGGACAATTCCACCAAGCGGTCCGTCGGCAGTCGAAAATAATCCTCCTCTCTCCATTGCCCCTGCAGCGGAAACAACCTTGCCAATTCCCAGGCAGGGGCTGCATCGGAGGACGGCGAAGGGGGTGTCGACGATGACATCTATCAAGACTTGAAGGTTGGGTTCAACTGGTCAGGTTTGCATACAGCGCAGCGACGATGATCACGTCTCCCGCGATCCATGATTCTAACCGATTTATCCGCCTCGGCGACGTCGTCGCATACCAACACCCAGCAGCGTCAATGACAAGAACAGCGCGGCACTGGGTTCGGGAATTGCGGTCGGGATCGTGAACGTGCTTCTTTCAGATCCGGACGCGGACGTGTAGGCGGGATTGACCAGCGTGGTCAGCGACGTTCCCGACGGGCGGATCGCAACCGATGTCGTCCGCGTCGGTGAGCCGTCGCTACCGCCGAAGATGTCCAAGCTGATCGTGTCACCGGGTTGCAAACCGAGCCCGCTGTAATCAAAGGTCAGCGTGCCGATTTCAAACGCGTCGGTGCTGGTGATTTCAAACGGAACCGGCGGGTTCGGCAAAAAGGACTCCAGCACGATTTGCGATTCGAAACCGGCTGAACCGGTGCCGAACTGCCGACCGTCGAACCATGACGCAAACCGGGCAGCGGCGTCGAATCGGACCCGCCCGTAGTCGGTCAGCGGGACCGCATTGATGGTGCTCTTGACGATGTCCAAGTTGATCCATTCGACCAAGTCGCCGACGGCATCGGCCGTACCGGAAAACACCAGATCGGTCTCAAAGCGTTCCCCGGTGGCAGCGCGGGACGGCGTCAAATAAGCGACGATTTCCGCCGGGCAAGGTTGGACGCTCCAACATCCGAACCCGCAAAACGCAACGACGCCGATCAGCGATGACCAGACGGATCGACGATCAAGCAATCGATGGAACATGGGTCCGAGAGAGACTGGAGGATTTGAATGCCTCAATGCTAAATCGAGCGGGGATCAAAAGCAAGCTTGCAATTGGGTCCCATACCACTAACCTTTGGGGGTCGCAGGGTTGGGCAGGCGTTTTCTTTTCAGTTTCGCGTGGCGTTCTTTGCGATCCTATTCCCACGTTTCTCGGTCGGGAACGGAATAAGGGCCACGTTCTCGCAGATCGCCCAGCGAACGTTTCGCTTGGATCGCAACCGCGAATGATGTCGCCTTTCCTCGTTCCAGTGCCGAATCGAATTGATAGGCATCTCGGATGGCACGCAGAAAGGATCGGTCGCAAAGGCGACACGGGTTTGGACACCAATTGCGCAATCGACGTCGCAACAAAGCGGCACGGTTAGCCCGCAAGCGAATCAGCCAGCGGTTGATTCCATCACCGTTTGAAAAACTCGAAGACCGTCATTTGCTGGCGACCGTCCAGTGGGACGGCGGCGGCGACGGAACCCGTTGGCACGATCCCTTGAATTGGGACAGCGATGCGCTGCCGACCGCTTTCGACGACGTCACGATCGAAGATTCTTCGAATGATCTGATTGTTCGAATCGATGCCGACACCAATGTCGCGTCGATCCTTTCGAGCGAACAACTGCATCTAGTCGGTGCGGAACTGAAGACCACGTCGCTGGTGGTCGACGAACTGATCGTCGACGATGCCACGCTGCGTCCGCCGGAGCAGTCTTCGCTTGCGGCGACCATCGCCGATCGCCTAACCATCGACGCTGCCGCCGGCCAATTCCTGATCTTGGGCAACCTGCACGTCCAAGGTGATCTGCTGCTTCGGTCTTCGATGACACTCGTCGCCGACGGAACCGATGCCAACCTGCGGGTCGACGGCGACGTGAACCTGGACCAGGCGAGTCTAACCGCCAGCGCCGGCGGCGTGATCTCCATGCCGTCGGCCGAGCGTTATCGGCACCAATCGACGGCGAACAATCAATCGCGACAGTTCCTCGCCACCGGCACCGGCAGCCGGCTTGAACTCGGCGGTCTGCGTTCGCTGACCGGCGCGACGCACTACAACTCCGGCTCCCTGTTTCAAGTCGCCGACGGCGGCGTGATCGATCTGTCCAGCGTTCAAGCCGTGATCGACCCGGTCGAGGGCGACACACGCCGCCGCTCGTTTTCCTTCGTCGCCAAAGATGCCGGCAGCCAAATCGACCTGTCCGCCCTGGCGACGGTGACCGACCAGAACGCCGACCAACGAACAAGCTTCTCCGCAACCGACGACGCTTCAATCCAGATCGCCTCCCTGACCGATGCCCGAGGCACCCAGTTCCTGCTTGACGGTTCGGGAAGTCTTGCGGTGACTCAGTTGCAAACCTTGATCGATTCACAATTGATCCTCCGGGACAACGATCTGACGCTGTCGCAACTTGCGTCGGCCAATCGGTCCGAGTTTGACATCGCGGGGGCGCAGCTTGCTCTGCCGCTGATCGATAGCCTGCGTGACGGAGCGATCACCGTCGGCAGCGGCGGCGTCTTTGACTCGCCACAGTTGACGAACATCGACGGAACCGATTTGCACGTTCGCGATGGCGCAACGCTTTCCCTGCCCGGCGTCACCGGCTATCGACACCTCGGCGATGCTTCAAGCATTGATCGCACTTGGTCGGCAAGCGGTGTGGATTCACGACTCGAACTGCCCAACTTGTCGTCGATCCTCGGCGGCTGGGGATACAACAACGATCACGTGATCCAAGCCGACGACG
>NZ_JBFHKV010000770.1:0-4348 GCF_041595215.1 Stieleria sp.
ACCACGAATGGTGCCACCCACCTAACCACGAATGGTGCCACCCACCTAACCACGAATGGTGCCACCCACCTAACCACGAATGGTGCCACCCACCTAACCACGAATGGTGCCACCCACCTAATGCGAAGAGCGGAACCCGCACGCGTATTTGCTAGTGTCAATCGCGGGCTGTCGGTCGCGCGCGGGTTTGGTAGTCGGCGTCGAAATACGCCTACGGCGTTTATGAAGTCACGACGTGGGACTCGTCGCCTCGTCCACTACGGCGATACGTGTGCGATGGACTGACTCATAAATGGTGCCACCCACCAACGGCGTGAGCGACTCATAAATGGTGCCACCCACCAACTGCAACGTTTGCTAGTGTCACTCGCGGGCTGTCGGTCACGCGCGGGTTTGGTAGTCGGCGCCGAGATACGCCTACGGCGTTTATGAAGTCACGACGTGGGACTCGTCGCCTCGTCCACTACGACTCATAAATGGTGCCACCCACCAACTGCGTGAGCGATTCTGACAGGCTGATTTGCTATCGCACGATCTGCCTGTCGTTGGTTGCGTGTTTGATGGGTGGCACCAAGTTGTACGTTGCGCGGGTTTGGTAGTCGGCGTCGAAATACGCCTACGGCGTTTATGAAGTCACGACGTGGGACTCGTCGCCTCGTCCACTACGGTGAAAGAGAGCGGACTGCTTGTCGTTGCCCGCTGGGTTGGTGCGTGGCCCCAAGGTTCGCCCAAGTTGCATCAGTGATCGGGAAGACGCCGGGGGCGAAGTCGATCGGCACGGAACAATTCCGCGGTTCGATGTGATTCAGCTTCCAGTCCAGACGTCGCCAGAATGACAGGCCGCGGGCCCAGCGGTCGATGGCCGACCGGATTTCAACGGCCGCCGGCGCGTCGCGGTCTTTCAAGTCCCCCAACACGTCGAGCGCTCCGCTGGGCAAGTTGCCCAGCAGTAACGCGGTGGCGTAATTGATCAGCAACACATCGTCGGCGTCACCGCGGACGATGGTCGTACCGGGGCTGAGCGCCAGGCCACGGAAGATCTGGATGGCTTCATCGAATTTTCCCGTGCGCATCGCGCACACACCCAAACAATTTCGATAGAGGTGGTTGGGGGGAAGCGTGCGTAACGAGTGGTAGGCAGCGGCGTAGTTGCCACTACGGATCTGGTTGAAAACGGACCTCGGAAGGTCGCCGCCGTCGGGGCGTGTGGCGGCGGAGTCAGGTTGATGGGCAGCACCGACGGCTGCGGTGATGGCACGCGAGAGAGTTTTGGGTTTGGACATTGCGATCTCCAGGCAGATCGGTTGCGCGGTTCAAGCCGGCAGCCGAATCTGAGACGGGTTCAGTTTGCAGAAAACATCAGGAACAACAAAAAAATCGTCCCCGTCTAAATCTGCAAACGAACTCCGAGCGCGGTGAGAGACGTTCGTCCGCGCCAAGCCTCGCCGGATCGCAAACGCGAATCGTTTCCGCGCGGTAATCGGTCAAAGCCACGAAGCGGGTCAAGGGCACACGCCGCATTCGGTTGCCCCGGCTTGGAACCCTCTCGATCGAATTGGCCGATCGATTCACCGGGCAACGCGACCTGATCTAGAACGGTGCCAACCAGACGCGCCTGTTGGTCTTCCTCGTTGAGACGCGCGACGGAAGGCGAAGCAAAGAGGCCGAAACCAAAGCCGACGAAGCACGCCCAGACAAGCGTCTGGCGTAAGTCGAAAGCACGGCTGAGTCGGCGCGATGTCATGTTCGAGCGTACTATGAAAGGATGAATTCCGGTTTCATCATCACATGTCCGAATTGCCAGTCAAGGGGCGAGCGTCAGCTGTCATTGGGAAAAATGAAAGTTCGCCGTAGTGGACGGGGCAAGGAGTCCCGGTGGTTGGTGATGATCGGGGACTCGTCGCCTCGTCCACTACGGTGAAACTGGGTGGGGGACTCGTCGCCTCGTCCACTACGGCGGGATCGAGCTTAGTACATGTCGTAGTCGCCGCCGTGGCCTTTCTTGCCGAACTTGCTTTCGTCTCTGGGCTTCTCGGCGATCAGGGCGTCGCTGGTCAACAGCAACGTCGAGACGCTGGAGGCATTTTCGAGTGCGGTCCGGACCACTTTGGTGGGGTCGATGACGCCGGATTCGACCAGGTCTTCGTAGGTGTTGGTGGCAGCGTTGTAGCCATAATTGCCGTCTTCGGCAGCCACTTTCTCACAAACCAGCGAACCATCTTGACCGGCGTTTTCGGCGATCCAGGTGGCCGGCGCGCGACAGGCTTTGAGCACGATGTTGTAGCCCGTCCGTTGGTCATCGGACAATTTGGATGCGTCGCAGCGGCTGGCCGCGCGAACCAAGGCCACGCCGCCGCCGGGCAGGATGCCTTCTTCGACCGCCGCGCGGGTAGCCGACAAGGCGTCTTCGAAACGCATTTTCTTTTCCTTGACCTCGGCTTCGGTTGCACCGCCGACGCTGATCTTGGCAACGCCACCGACCAGTTTCGCTTTTCGCTCTTGCAGCTTCTCGCGATCATAGTCGCTGGTCGATTTTTCGTGCTCCGTTTCGATCTGCTTGATCCGGGCCTTGATGTCGTCGGTCTTTCCGGCGCCTTCGATGATCGTCGTGTTGTCTTTGTCGATGATGACTTTCTTGGCACGTCCGAGATCGGCCAGTTCGATGTTTTCGAGTTTGACACCGAGACTTTCGAAGAACGCTTTGCCGCCGGTCAGGATCGCCATGTCTTCCATCATGGCCTTGCGGCGGTCACCGTATCCGGGAGCCTTCACCGCCGCAGCGACAAAGGTTCCGCGCAAGCGGTTGACCACCAGGGTCGCGAGCGCTTCACCTTCGACGTCTTCGGCGATGATCAACAACGCCTTGCCGGTCTTGGCCACCTTTTCCAGCAACGGCACGAAGTCGCGCAGATTGCTGATCTTCTTTTCATGAATCAGGATGTACGGTTCTTCGAGCACGCACTCCATCGTTTCCGGTGAAGTCACGAAGTAGGGCGACAGATAGCCCTTGTCGAATTGCATCCCTTCGACCCACTTGACCTCTGTTTCCAGACTCTTGCCTTCGTCGATCGTGACCACGCCATCTTTCCCGACCTTTTCCATCGCATCGGCAACGACTTGACCGATCTTGGCGTCTTGGTTGCCGCTGATCCGAGCGACTTGCTCCATCTCTTTGCGGCCTTTGACGGTGGTCGACATCGACTTGAGGTGACCGACAATGTCTTCGACGGCTTGCTCGATCCCCTGTTTCATTGCGATCGGATTGGTGCCGGCGACGACGGCCCGCAGCCCTTCATTGAAGATCGCTTCGGCCAACACGGTTGCCGTGGTCGTGCCGTCGCCCGCCACGTCGTTGGTCTTCGAAGCGACTTCGCGAACCATCCGCGCCCCCATGTTTTCATAGGGGTCATCCAGTTCGATTTCTTTGGCCACCGTCACGCCGTCGCGGGTCACGATCGGCGATCCGTAGCTCTTCTGAATGATCACGTTGTGTCCGCCGGGCCCGAGGGTGCTGCGGACGGTTTTGGCCAACTTGTGAACCCCGCGACGCATCGCCTCGCGGGCATCTTGTTCAAAGGCAATGATTTTTGACATATCGAATCGTCCCCCACTTAGTTCTCAATGACGGCCAGGATGTCGCTTTCTTTGACGATCGTGTACTTGATGTCGTCGACGTCAAATTCGTCGCCGCCATACTTGTTTAGCAACACGTAATCGCCGGGACTGACCGACAGCGGGTGAACGGTGCCGTTGTCGTCGCGTCTGCCGGGGCCGACCGCGATCACGCGAGCGCGGTTGACTTTCTCTTTGGCGGAATCCGGTAGCACGATCCCGCCAGACGTCTTTTCGTCGGCTTCGTCACGTTGGCAGACGACGCGATCGGCAAGCGGTTTGAGTTTCAGATTGGTGGTCGATTCTGACTTTGTAGCAGTCGCCATGAAATGTCCTCCATCTTTCCTTGGACATTGCACAACAGTGTGGCCCTGCCGCTCCGGAGCCACCGTCAATTTGGCACAACGCCAGCGGCGGCGGACGCTATAGCAACCGCTGTACCAATGCTGAAACCCCTTCCCGTTGTAGCCCGGCCTTGGTGTCCTAGATGGGTTTGGATTCGTACGGGTTTGGCAGCGCCGCCAGCACGTCGGACGCTTCGGCGAACGACTTGTACGGGCCGCCCTCGACCAGGACGCCGCCGGATTGCGTGGCGACCGATTCCGGAGTGGAACCCGCGGGGACTTCGGCAATCGTGAACCCGTCGTCGACTTCGATGATGATGAAACCAATCATTTCGTGTCTCCTTCGGTTGGGGGGCGGTTGTCAGATTCCCTCTGCCGCACAAAGTTTCCGT
>NZ_JBFHKV010000771.1:0-4341 GCF_041595215.1 Stieleria sp.
GAGATTCCTCGGGGCACGGACCGATTGCGTGGCGGTGTATGATTGGTCTTTCGCCAGACCGCCGAAATACGAACTCGAGCCGAGGTAACGATCGGCATCCCTGTCCAGGAACGGGTCGCGCGACAGGTAGATGAGATCAGTCCAGCCTGACTGTCCCGGCGGCGTGTCACCGGGGCCAAGGTTGCTGACGGTGTACTCGACGTCGAACGTCTTACCCGCCAGCAGTCGTGGCGGCACCACAACCGAGGTGACTTGCAGGTCCGGCGGATCGGTCAGTTCGATCGGCAGCAGTGTCTTGGCCGTGTTATCCGCCTCACCGTCAAATTCCTGCACGACCGCCATGCCGGTGGCACCACATCCGACAATGTCGTTGCGGAAGATGGCCAAACAGTCCACCGCAGACGAACCTCCGCCCCTGAACTCGATACCGCTTCCGTCGATTTCAGGGAAGCGTGCACGGGTGAACTTGGAGTCGACGTCGACGATCAGATAGAAGTCACCGTCGATTCCTTGTGGAAGTCGCACATCGAGCGATCGACTGTAGGACTCATCGATGCCAAGTACACTTCCGTTTGCGCCGGAGCCACCCGCTGCGCCGAGCAGCCAGTCGGACGGGTCCAACGATTCATCGCGAGAAAGAAAGACACGATCGGGCCAGGCTTGTTCGGCCTGATCGGTGTCGGGCCGTGGGTACGTCGCCGCATCTCCGATGTTCTGCACTGTCCAATTCACAGTAACGGTTTGACCGGACTGAACCACGCCCGATGGGACCGTCAGTGAGGTGACCTTTAGGTCCGGTTCGGAATAGCTGATCTGAATCGGCCTTGAGTCCCGGTTGTTGAACTCTGCGGGAGCGAAACCGCCGCTCTCCATCCGTCCTCCTTCGTAAACGGCTCCACGTCCCCACCTGTTCGTGCCCGCGTAGAACGCGTGGCCTTCACGGTTGTCCATTGGCGGGACGGTCGGTTCGAAACGCCTTGGATCGGGGATCGGTAACGCATCGGTCCAGACATAGACGTAGAACTCGCCGTCGGCGCCGCGTGGCATTCGGATCCGCGTCGATTCAGTGTAACTTTCTCCTGTTCCCAACGGCGTGTCGCTACGGTGGATTTGTTTTCGCACCAGCGTCGATTCGCTGAGCTGAAACTCGGGAAATCTTGAGAGGTAAACGTACTCGGTCCAATACGTCGTCCCGGACCAGACCGGTGCACCGACATTGGTCACCGTCCAACTCAGGTCGACGTATTCGCCCGACTCGCTCGTCGCGGGCAAGTGGATATCGGTGATTTGCAAATCGGCTGCCGAGCGGCTAATGGTGATGGGAGTCGACCGGTCATTGTTGTCTTCGAATGATCCTTCGTAGATTCTTGGGATCAAGGCGTCGGTCTCGACAATCACATGACTGCCAAAGATTTCGGGTGTCAACTCGAACGTGGCTTCGGCGGTATAACTTTGACCGGCTTCTAAGCGACCACGATGATTGATGTACCCGAGTGACCATCTCTGCGCGTCGGGATGGTTACGATCAGCGTGTGTCGAAACGTAAATCCAATCGGTCCACGCGTCGCCTCCCGTCGCGTTCTCTCCCTGGTTTCGCACGGTCCACTGGACTGTCAACGACGTTCCCGCGTCGACCGCTGCCGGTGCGACGACGCTGTCGACGACCAGATCCGAGGGCGTTGTGGCTAGCGGCAGAACCGTGATCGGTCGCGCCTTGTAGTTATTGCTATCCAGTTCGTTTGGATCATCGGGGTTCGTATTGATGTCCCGAGTGTCCTCGACGACGACGTTGTAGGCGTCCGACCAGACGGTGACATGCCACTGGCCGGCTTGGAAATTTTTGCCATCGATTCGCGGCAACGTCACCCGGCGAGTCGCTGTGTAGTCTTCCCCGATCGCCAGCGAACCGGAATGGGAGAACGTTCCCAGCAAGATGTCGTCGGTCCGGACGTCAGGTCGGTTCCGATCGACGGTCAGCCAGATCGTGTCATTCCAAGAATCCACATCGGTTTCACCGAGCCCAAGGTTGGTGACGGTGTAAGTGACATCGATCGTGGTCCCCTCGAAGACTTCGTCCGGAGCGATGACGCCCGAGGTCACCAAATCAGCCGGCGGAAGTGCTTCGGCAAAGAACGATTTTGTCCCCAGGTTATTGTCTTCGTCCGGATACTCTTCAATGGAATCTTCAAAATCGGTTTGGACAAGCACAAACACATCACCGCGGAATCGCTTCGGCACGACGTAGGGATCGACCGACACCTGATAAGATTCATCCGGCGTCAATGCGGCGGCATTTTCGAAAGTGCCCAGTACGATGTCATCGCTGGTGACCCGATTGTCGAGCGAGAGGTACACCCGGTCTCTCCAGCGTCCCTTGGTTGTCTCGGTGCCGCGGTTGGTCAAGATGTAAGTTGCCGAAATCGTTCCACCGGCGGGAACGCTTGTTGGCGCGATGATATCGGTGACTTGCAAGTCCGGACGCGGCGGATGGCTGACGACGATGATTTCGTCGTCTTCGCTGACGTTGTTGTCCGCCGCCGCGGCGTGTTCGTACAGCGAACCGGTGAAGTTCGAGTGAACGACGACTTGAAATGCACCTTCCAGTTCGGGAGCCAGCGAAATTTGTTCGGCGCGTGTGTACGACAATCCGGCGTCGAGCGTCAGCGACGTTTCGAAGATTCCCAGGTGAATCAGATTCGCATTGGGATCTCCCACGGGTTTTAGTGACACACGGTCACTCCAGAGACCATCTGCCGCTGCGTCGCCCGTGTTGCGCACCGTCCACTCGACGTCGATCTTGGTGCCCGACTTCGCTTCCGGCGGCGCCGTGATCGCTTCAACGATCAGGTCGGGCGAAGGGGCGACGGTGATGTCGGTCGCCGAGGAGACACGACGGTTGTTGCCGCGGAAACGATGTTCGAACACGCCGGAAGAGGTTCCGGTGTCGACGACGACGTAGAAGGTCCCTTCCAGTCCGTTGGGAAGCGAAATCTGGGTGGTCCGTCGATAACTTTGATTGACACCCAGCACGCCAAAGTGGCTGCTGCCTGCGGCGATGGTCGGATCGTTGCGGTTCAGTCCGAAGGCACGTAGCAGGTCGGTCCCGTCGGGATTGCGGGCCAGTCGAACGACGTCGGACCAAACGGGGATGTCGGTGGGGCCGATGCCCTGGTTGGTGACTTGCCAGGTGATTTCGAGTAGACCGCCGCTGGAGGCCGTCGGCGGAACTTCGACCGAAGAGACGACAAGGTCGGCGTAGGGAGTCGGCGTGATTTCGACTTTGTCGGCGGCTAGCGCCACATTGTTCGCCGTCTTGCTGTTTTCGAAGACATCGCCTTGAGCATCGGCGACGACGAAGACATTGAATCGACCCGCCAAACCGGCCGGTAGCGTCAAGTCGGCCGACGCATTGTAGCTGTCGCCGACCGGCAACGATGTGTTGCGTCCCAGTTGGCCAACCACGCGATCGTCGCCATTACCAAAAATCTCGTCCGACGACAGAACAATCCAATCCACCCAAGAATCGGCATTCGTTGCCGCCTCACCGGTATTCGCCACCGTCCAGCTGACGGTCATGGCTGCCGGGTCACCGATCACCAAGGTGGGCGCAGCCATGTTGCTGGCCACCAGGTCTGCGTGGGGCGGCACGGTCAATGTGATCGGACTGGCGATCACGTTGTTGCCTTCGCCACCCAGTTCGTACATTTCATCTCCGTCGTCAACGCTCAGCAGCAAGAAATAGCTTCCGCTCAATTCGATCGGAATCGTCACGTCGGCTTGAAAGTCTTGCGTGCGTCCGGGTTGCCAGACTTCTGTTTCCAATCGCTCTGAAAGCAGGAGATCGCCCGCATCGACTTGGTCATTTTGGGATAGATAAATCCGCGTGGTGAAACCGGTGAGTGTCGCCGCGGTCCCGATTTGGCTTTCGCTCCAATCGAGCGTGAGCGAGTTTCCGGCGACGACCTCGGTGGGCGGACTGATGAAGACGCCCGTCACGTCGGGATGCCCGACCGTGATCACTTGTGGCAAGACGAACACGTTGTTCGATTCGCCGTCGCGTTCGAACAAGTCATCATTCCGATCGAGCGTGAAGACCAACCGATAGTCTCCGTCGGCGACATCGGGAATCGTGACGGTGCTTGTCACGGTTCGCGATTGATCAATCTCGAGCGCCATGTCTTGGAATTCGCTGGTGACGGGAATGCCGTTAGCAACTGTACCATCGGGAGACAGATAAACGACATCGGTCCAGTTGCCGCCGGTGGCTGCATCGCCAAGATTCTGGGCCGTCCAACGGACGGTGACCTCTCGGCCGGGTTGGATTGATTCATCGCTGATGGA
>NZ_JBFHKV010000772.1:0-4338 GCF_041595215.1 Stieleria sp.
ACCGACACGCCCGAATTGCGATTCAGCGACAACGTGCAGCTGACCGACTTCAATCGTCTACTCGTCCAACGTCAGTTGAACGCCCGCACGGTCTCCGGCGTGATCCAGGTCGGTTATCCATTGCTCGAATTGGCCGACGTCGCGCTGTCCTATGCGGAACTCTGGAACGCCGAACGGGTCTTGGCGGGCGACAGCTATGGAACACCCAAACAATACGCAGTCGGCGATGCGGGCTTGGCCAACTCGGGGTTGCGTTGGGGCGACCCCAAGCTGTTGGACCTGCAACTCTCAGGCTTTGCCGCCGTCCTGCCCCCGATCTCCGGCACCGCTCTGCTGGGCGAACAGACACTGGCCCCGCGCGTTTGGACGCTCGATCCGGTCTGGTCCAGCACCTATTTCACCCCGGCCAATCCTGTTTGGAACGTTTTCCAAGACCCCGACAACTTTGATTTTTCACTGTTCCGTAGCGTAGCCCTCGGTACATCACTGGCCTCCATCTACGAAGAACAACTCTACGTGACCCCCTTCACGTCGATCTATCCCGACAGTGTCACCGTCAACAATCTTGGCCAGTCGATCTTCGTCGCCGAAACCAACAATTCGGAAGTCAGTGCGGAACTGAGCCTGGTCACGTACAGCGAAGATCGCGCGCAGCCCTACGTCCAAATCCCCATCACCGATCCCGTCGAAAACATTCAGCTTTCGGACGTCGGCTGGGGCGTTTATGTCGATGACGGCCGCATCGTCACCATCGACCTGGACGGCAACACGCACCGCCTGGAAAACTTTCAAGCCCTCGACAGGGGCGTCGCCATCAGCGACACCGGCATCATCGCCGCGGCGGCTGTCGGACCGATGGGACGCGGGATCTATGCGATCAACCCGCAAGACAACAACTGGATCAAAGTCGTCGGCGAGTCGGCAGACGCCTACATCGACCCCAACGAAGTCAACGTGGACGATATCGGGATCGGCGGCGTCTCGCAAATCGTCGAAGGTGCCATCGGCATCAACGGATTGGTCACCCTGGAATCGCTCGACGAAGCCTCCGGTTCCAGCGACGGTGATCCCGACACCGACGATGAGGAAAAAGAAAACGACGACTCGCTGGTCGGAGTCGCCGGCGGACTCGTCGGGACGATCGACGGCACGTCCGGTGCGGCTGCCGGAACCCCGTTCCTGACCGTCGCCTTCATGGCAATCGGCAGCGGCGGAAAGAAAGGCCTGCACACCGCACGGTTCTATTTCCCGTCCGACTTGAAACAAGCCCCGCTGCCGCCGAGTCAATTCCTGGGGCACTCGGTGGTCGCGGAAATCGGAGACCTGGTGCCCAAAGCCGGCCGCATCGATGCCATCGAAGGATTTGACATCATCAACAACTCGGGACAAATCGCGTTCGCAACCCACGACAAAGTGCTTCGCGCTACCCCGCCGCCGTTGACTTCCGGCGAAGTGGTCTACGCGTTCGAAGGCCGCTCGTTGACCGACAACACCGTCTTCCGACGCCTCGTCGATCAACCCGTCCCCACCGAACCCGACGGCAGCAGCAACCAAACACCCGATGCATCCGGGTTGTACGTCGGAGCGTCCGTTGCCACGTTCATCGCCGGCGACCCCGATGCCTCCGCGGATCAATTCCAGGCGACGATCTACTTCGGCGACGAACCGCTGCACGATCAAGCCGAGGGTCGCGGCGACGCGACGGACCACAAACCGATCCCCGCACTGATCATCCCAAAATCGAGTGCCGGCGGCGGTTCCGTCCCGCTGACCTTCGAAGTCGTGACCGAACACCAGTACCTCCGCGAAGGTCCCTACGTGATCACCGTGCTGATCACCGACACCAAAAACGATAACGGCGGTCTGGCGGTCACGCTTGCCAACGTCATCGATGTCACCACCGAAGAAGAGATCGAACGTTTGGCGCTGCTGGACGAAGAAGGCAACCCGATCGAGCCGACGGTGCAAAGTTTCGCCTTCCCATTCATCGACTTGGAATCTCCCGACGACGAAGACGACCTACAGACCGACGAACCAGCGACCGTGAAGGAACCGCGCCAAGCGGTCGAATCGACGCCCTCCTCGTTGGGCCTGAAAACCTTCGTCGCGATCGACCACAACAGCGGTTCCTTCGAAGTCGCCGCGGTCGGCAGCGCCGGGTTTTCCTATTCGTTCGGCCTGGAAACCGCCGGCAGCGACGGACAAGGCGAGCCGAACTTCAAACAGCAAGGCGACGGATCGGAGATCAAAGTTCGCCAAGTCGTCGCGCGAGGACGGGTCAATACCGTCAACTTTGCCGCCGGCGGATTTTATGTTGCCGATTACGAAACGACCTTCGACGGAAAACTCGAAAACACCTTCACCAGCGAAACCAACTCGTTCGCTGAGACCTCCGTGACCGAAGCCTCCGTGACCAGCTTCTTCGTCGATCAGAAAACCGTCGTTTACGACCCGGGGAATCGCGATAGCACCGTCGTCGATCCATACTTCGACTGGAAACGCACCTCGGAAAACACAACCCGCTACACGACCGTCGGAGAACGCTTTGTCGATGGGGATTTGGCCGGCCAAATCGACAATTTCATCGGTGGCGGCGGCAGCTCGTTCGTCGGTGACTTCACCTTGCGAGGCAATCAAACGACAACCGAAACGCTGCATGAGTTCGGCACTGAAACCTACGACGTGACCAAGGACCTGAGGATCGTCACGTCCAGCCGAGTCGATCACCGCGGCGGACGACAACAGTTTCAGTTTGTCGACGTGACCGAGTCGACCAGTGACTACCACGTCCACGGCGTGATCCCCCAAGCCGGCGACTACTCGCTCCAAATCGATACCGTCGCCTCCTCGACCATCATCGAACGATCACAGACCAACGGGACGCTACGGTCCGTCTCCAGTGGCTCCTCAACGGTGATCACCAACGCACTGAAAACCTACGACGTGGCCAGCGGGCGGTTTCAACTTTCCAGTTCGTCCACCAGCCAGTCCAACCACGAACAAACCGACACCAATCAAACGCGAACCAGCGAATCCAACAGCCAGACGACGTCGACTTCCACGTTGTCCGGCAGCGGCCACGACCTCGATGGCGATTTCGACTTTACCAATCAGCTCCATTCGACATCTCAATCCACCACCACAACCACCAACGCCGTCGATTCGGACTTCCTCTCCACCACGTCCCAATCCGGCACGACATCAATCGTCGTCGATCAGACCGGCGATCTGTATCGCGGCAATTATGCCTACGACGAACGCTCCGCCCAAACCACCACCTCACAATCCGTCACGACCAACGGCCCCGTCACCTCGACATCCAACTCAACCGCAACCACCCACAGCGAAAAACAAAGCCAAGGAAACAAGAAGACCGGCGACTTTTTGATCGAATCCAAATCAAGTTCGGTCAGCGACACCCAAATCGTCCAGACCAACCAGACCCGCCGAAGCGAATCGAACATCCACGCGGAATCCGAATCGGATGCCGAAAAATCGGGCAACGCCAAACAAGGCGACTTCTCGTTCAATGGCTACGGTTTCAGCCAGACGACAACCCACCAAGTTCAAACCAACACTCAGCCGTCCGGTCAAATCCAACGCATCGAAACCGACGAATCGCAGACCGGCGAATCGTCTTACTCAGGATCCGGCAGCGCAAAGACCGCACAAGTCATCAAGGACGAACAAAACCGCTCCACCGTTTCGGCCACCCAAACCACGACCAACCAGACGCTCCAGTCGACGCGAACCTCCACCAGCGAGTCCTCCGGAAACTCCCGCTCGATCACCAACACACTCACCGGCGATTACACCAGCGAGAACGAAAGTCGAATTCGAACCGATTCCGAAACGGTCGTGACCAATCAAGACGTTTCGTCGCGGTCCGAAGTGTTCTCCGAAAGCAGCACGGCTTCGACGATCGAGGGGAACCGCATCTCGGGCGAATCCACCAGCCAGTCCAGCTCCGTCTCCACGTCGCAAACCGAAGAGTTGGCGAACTTCCTGACTCAAACCTCCACGACGTTCGGGCACGCCACTTCACGCACCACGGCATCATCGCAACACAATTCGGTCACCGGCGACTTTCAGACCAGTCAGTCGACACTCGACGAAGTCGACCAGCAATCGACGACGACGCATCAATCGTCCACCACCAGTACCTCCAGCCGCGGAACCTCCACACAATCTTCCACCGCCAGCGGCAACTCCATCGTCGGCGATCACTCCGAAACCAGCCAGCTGAGCCGCAACGCGACTTCACTGAGCGTTTCCCTCAACGGCCATCAGCCGATCACAACCGCCGAGCCCATCGTCTTTCCCGCCGATCCGGATTCC
>NZ_JBFHKV010000773.1:0-4334 GCF_041595215.1 Stieleria sp.
CGATCGATCGAACAGCTGCGTGCCGAGCTTGCTTCGGCCGGGCCCAAAAAACGTCCGCTGATCGAAGCGACGATCGCCGACCGCATCGACGTGGAGCATCCCTTTAATCAGATGTGGAACGAACTCGGTCCGGTGGCCTGGTGGATGACAGAAATCCGCGTCGCCGTTTTCGGCGACTATGCGATCCCCAGCCTGTTCGGCACCGACAAACTCGGTCGCGACCTGCTGGCGCGCGTCTTTTGGGGCGCACGTGTTTCGTTGATCGTGGGCATCGTGGCGACGCTGGTCAGTCTGATCATCGGAGTCAGCTATGGCGCGATCGCGGGCTACTTTGGCGGAAATATCGATGCGGCGATGATGCGATTGGTCGACATGCTGTACTCCATTCCGTTCATCTTCGTCGTCATCTTTCTGGTCACGTTTCTCGGCGAAGACTCGGTCAAAAAGAAACTGGATTCGGTCGGTATCGACCAGATCACGATCTTCTACATCGTGATCGGTGCGATTTACTGGTTGACCATGTCGCGTGTCGTCCGCGGCCAAGTCATGTCGCTGCGTCACGAGCAGTTTATCGAAGCGGCGCGGACCGTCGGCGCGTCCTCATGGAGGATCGTGTTTCGACACCTGGTGCCGAACGTGCTGGGTGTGGTGATCGTCTACCTGACACTGACGATTCCCAGCGTGATGCTGTTCGAAGCGTTTTTGTCCTTCCTGGGGCTGGGTGTTTCGCCGCCCGACGTTTCGTGGGGACTGCTGCTCAACGACGGCGTGGAAGCGTTGTCGATCATCAAGGTGTTTTGGTGGGTCGTGGTCTTCCCCGGCGGTGCCTTGGCGGCAACCCTCTTCGCACTCAACTTTCTCGGCGACGGCATTCGTGATGCGCTCGACCCGAGAATGAAGAACCGAGATTGACAACATGGTTGAATCAACGCCGCTGCTGAAAGTCGAAGACTTGCAAGTCAGTTTCAAGACGGATGAATCCCAGGTCCGCGCCGTCCGCGGCGTGTCGTTTGACGTCTATCCCGGTGAAACCGTCGGATTGGTCGGCGAAAGCGGCAGCGGAAAGAGCGTGACGAATCTGGCGCTGATGGGATTGGTGCCCAAGCCGCCGGGCCGTATCGACGGCGGACAGGTTCACTATCAAGGGCAAGACCTGCTGAAACTAAATGATCGGCAAATGCAATCGATCCGCGGTCGCCGCATCGCGATGATCTTTCAAGATCCCATGACGGCGCTCAACCCGTTGATGACCGTCGGGCAGCAATTGACCGAGATGACGCGTTTGCACCTCGGTCTCGGTCGCAAGGAAGCCCATCGTCAAGCGGCTGAGATGTTGGAGTTGGTCGGGATCAGCGGCGCCGAGAAGCGACTGCGCGATTACCCCCACCAATTCAGCGGCGGGATGCGGCAACGCGTGATGATCGCGATGGCTTTGTCGTGCGAACCCGATTTGTTGATCGCCGATGAACCGACGACCGCGTTGGATGTGACGATCCAGGCACAGATCTTGGATCTGCTCCGCGATTTGCAACAGCGTCGCGGTACCAGCATCATCATGATCACCCATGACCTGGGCGTCGTGGCGGAGATCTGTCATCGCGTGTTGGTGATGTACGCCGGACGCGTCGTCGAAAAGGCCGACGCCCAGACCTTGTTCGCCGATCCGAAACACCCCTACACGCAGGGCCTGCTTCGCTCGCTGCCACGGTTTGACCAATCGTCCGACACGTTGGAAGCGATCCCGGGGCAACCGCCCGATTTGGGCAACCTGCCCGGCGGGTGTTCGTTTCGGCCGCGCTGTCCGCTGGCCGTCGATGCGTGCCAATCGCGGGACCCCGAATTGATGAACTTGGACGGTCGGCATGAAGTCGCGTGCTTGGTTGCGCAGGAGGCTGTTGATGTCTGAAACCAACCCATCGCCGATCCAGTCGCCGACTGTCGCGCCGACGTCCGTGCCGGGGGCATCGCCCGCCGCGCCGTTGCTGTCCGTTGCGGACCTTCGCGTTCACTTTCCCTTCAGCCGCGGCTCGTTCCTCAGTCCTCAGCGCGGCGTGATCCGCGCCGTCGATGGACTGTCGTTTGACATCAACAAGGGCGAAACGCTGGCATTGGTGGGCGAGTCGGGGTGCGGCAAATCAACCACCGCGCGGGCGATCATCAATCTGGTGCATCCCACCAGCGGATCGGTGCGGCTGGAAGGTGTCGACATCACGCGACTGGGTGACCGTGAAATGATGCCGTATCGACGTGTCGTGCAAATGGTTTTCCAAGACCCGTTCGCGTCGCTGAATCCACGCATGACCGTCGGCAGCATCATCGGTGAACCGTTGGCCGTGCACGGATTGGCCTCGGGCAAAGACCGCAAGCTGGAAGTGTTGCGGTTGATGGATTTGGTGGGGTTGAACCCGAGATTTTTGAATCGCTATCCGCACGAATTCAGCGGCGGCCAGCGACAGCGGATCGGCATCGCCAGAGCCTTGGCGGTCCAGCCGAAATTGATTTTGTGCGACGAACCGGTCAGTGCGCTCGATGTATCGATTCAAGCCCAAATCATCAATCTGCTGATGGATCTGCAGCAGCGGCTCGGGCTGTCGTACTTGTTCATCGCGCACGACTTGAGCGTGGTTCGTCACATCGCCACGCGCGTCGGTGTGATGTACTTGGGGCGGTTGGTCGAATTGGGCGAGGCCGAATCGGTGTACTCGCATCCCACGCACCCGTATACCGAAGCGTTGTTGTCGGCGGTGCCCGTCCCGGACCCGTCCAAGGCCGCGTCACGTCAGCGGATTCGATTGGAAGGTGAAGTCCCGACGCCGGATCGAGAACACGTGGGATGTTCATTCGCCGATCGCTGCCCCTTGGTCGTCGACAAATGCCGGTTCGACCGGCCGGTTCATCGGCAGGTTTCTGGTAGCGAGGAAGTGCATACGGTGGCGTGTTGGGAGCGGGGCTGATTCTGAAATTTCAAAAACTCGTCCTCTTTGGTGTGACGTTTCGGATCAAAATCGGCCGTGATTGATAGCGGGCCAATTAGAATGAATCGTTCGCGACTCATTCTCATTCTCGGGACGTGGATCGAATCGACGCCCCATGCCTGTGAACAAGTTTTTCATTGAGCTGTAGATACACCACCAGTGAAGAGATACCGGGTTCCCATGAATCGTCGACGCCCCCTGACCGTACAATCACTAGAATCCCGATTGACGATGAATGCCGGGGCGATCGCCTGCGCTGGACACCACAGTTTTTTCAACCCACGCGACACCAACGGAGATCAGGTTGTCGGACCGCGTGATGTATTGGTGGTCATCAACGCGCTGCAAGTGCACGGCGAGTTGGCGGGAAACGAGTCTCAGGGAGACCCGCCACAGTGTCACGTCGACACGTTGGCGGTGGATGTCAACGGCGATGGAATGCTTTCGCCCGCCGATGCGCTTTCGGTCATTAACTGGTTACAGCAAAACCACCAACAGCGACAGGAGTTGTCAGCGGCCCGAGAGACTTGGTCTCGAAACGGGCCGAGCGATTACGTCATGGTTCATCAATGGGGGTATTCGGCCTTCATCCCTGAAGTGACGACAACGGTCCGAGCCGGCGTGATTGCATCGGCGGTGGATGAAAATGGAAATGAAAAGTCCCACGGCGGTTCTTTTGACGCCGGTCTGACTGTGGAAGCCGTCTTCGACCTGATCGAGCAGGAACTTGACCAAGGCCACTTTCGTATCGAAATCAGTTACGATCCCGAAACCGGTCGGCCGACACGGGTTTACTCCGATCCGATGGAATGGGCAGCGGATGATGAATCTCTTTTCATCGTCAACTCGTTTATAGAGCTTGCCTAACGTTCGCTCGTATTGAGACGTCCGACGGGCAGGAATGCTTGATCTGCGGTTATCCGGCAGGCGTTCACCGACGTCCTTGACCGATTTTGGCTGAGCCATGGAAATTTGCCTCAACCGCCTTGTCGTTGTCTCTTGCGCCAGTATTGATATCCGGGGATGAAGAAGCAGAGCGCCGAGACGATCCCGAAGATCAGATGCGCCCAGCGAGGTGCGACGGCCATCAGTAGCGACGCGGCGAACAGTGCGATCGCTTGAAAGTAAAACGCGCCGGTCAACATGCCCGCTTTGACCACAAACACGATCGCGCTGATCACGCCCAGCAGTGGCGAGAGCACCAGCACGTCGAGTCCGAGCAGCCACTCGATCGGAAACAACATCCCGATCGCGATCATGCTGCCGCCCCAGACGTGCGCGATCTGGCGTTCGATAAACGTTACCGGTCCCATTCGTTGCCGGAATTTCCAAAACACGGCCGCCCACGCGCCCAATCCG
>NZ_JBFHKV010000774.1:0-4330 GCF_041595215.1 Stieleria sp.
GAAGCTATTATTGACGCTGATGGGGGTCGCAATATCGACGCAATCAGTCAACTCCGCCGATCTTCTTGTGACGACAACGTCAGATTCAGGACCGGGTTCCTTACGTCAGGCACTGACGGATGCTCAATCGGGTGACCGAGTTGTCTTTGACTTCTCCGCGAGCGAGACCATCACGCTCATGAGTCCACTGCCGTCGATTGGCGATCTTTCGTTTGCAAAGAAAGACCCGGCGGACACTTATACGGTGACCATCGATCGAAACGCGTTTCCGGCACTTGAATTCGCCACCGGATCAATTGATCCCACGGGCATTGTCGTGACCAATACACCGGTCCCGGCGACCGTTGACATCAATGTTGCCACTGGAGTCACCCTCTACGGGGATGGCACCGTCACAGGAGATATCGACCTACCGGGGACCCTTGCCCCCGGCGAGAGTGCAAACGCTGGCTCCATCGGCACCTTTGAGGTTGTCGGTGACCTGGATCTCACCGACGCGACGGTGCAAATCGATCTGAGCACAAGCGGAGGAACGACGACTAATGACTTGATCAGGGTCAATGGGAACGCCACGCTTACCGATGCGACGTTGTCGTTCAACTTCGTTGGCAGTCAATTTGAAGTCGGTCAGAAGTTTTTAATCCTGGATTCGAGCAGCGGCTTCGCGTCTAGCTTTTCCAATCAGTCTGACTCGTTTGCAATCCCCGATCGGCCGTTTCTAGAACTCGTAGAGGATTCATCACCGACATCTCCTTCGGGATACACGTCTCTCGGAAATCAACTCGGCTTCACCGTACAAGATAACAACGTCCCGTTTTCGTCAATCGTTACCGGTTGCAATCAACTTTCTGCCGTTGCGATTTTGGAGAGCTTTCGTGGCGCTGGTCCGTCCGGCACTACGAGTCAGCCCGCCGTAAAGGCCCTGGTAAATTCGTCTGGCGAATCGATGATCGCCGCCGTCAATCAGCTTTCCGGATCGATCTATCCGTCGCTGATCGGAGCGGAGATCACCCACATCCAAAACAACTTGGAATCGGTTCGGGATCGGGTGATGCTGCAGCGTTACCCAGGCGTCCAACCGCCCGCCATCATGCCCTGGATTCGAGCCTATGGGGTGTCCGCCACTACCGACCAAGATGACTGCTCGACGGTCGGCTACCATCAAGAATTTGGCGGGATGGAACTCGGTCTGGCGCTGAGCAACAAACAAGGGTTTTCGTCGCACGCCTTCGCACACCTCGGAGGTGGCGATGTCCGAACGTCAGGCGTCGACCAACGCGCCGAGATTGAATCCTACCGGGGTGGCGGCTCGATTGAGTATGTCGGTGATTCGATCTACGTTTTGGCCGCCGGGGGTGCCGGAGTTCAATCCTATGACGTGAAGCGATCATTGTCGGCACTAGAAGGTTCGACCTTCGTCCAAAGCTCCTTCGACGGTGCCGCACAATTTGGATATTTTGAATCGGGAACTGTGGTCTCCTGGTTGGCTACCAACTGGATTCCCTACCTGGGTCTGCATGCAACCCGTGTGGAACTCGATCCAATCAACGAAACTGGTGACGGTGACTTCGCTCTCGCCAACTCGGGCGGTGACGGCGATTCGATCCGCGGGGTCCTCGGTCTGGGCCTCGAACAATCCGGCGGCACGCCACTGGGGCCGGCTACGACACGAGTCCGGTTCGGTTGGATGCACGAGTACCTCGATTCCAATGAGGTGTTTGTGTCAAACGTCACCGGTTCAATGCTCCCTTTGACCGATCGAGGCGTCGATGCCGGAATCGACTGGGGATTCCTCCGCGTGCAACTGGATTTGTTTCGATTCCTGGGTGGCCAAAGTTCGATCGCGTACCAGGGACAAGCAAACTCCCGTTCGTCGTTCAACGCACTCGCCGCCGGTGTCCAGTGGGTCCGGTGACCTGCGGGAAGTAATTGATTTCGAAAACTGCACGACTTCTGAAATCCTATCTGGGGTCGTTCGCTGCCCGCCGCGAAAGGCGAGTATCATATCAGCACGCCCCTGAACGTCGCGCCGGCCGAGTGGCAGTGCGGCACGGGTGATGTTTGACCGTCTGCCCCCATTTCGCCCCTTCGCATGATGAATGTTCCGTCGCGACCACGCTTGCTCTTTTCTCACCTCGCAACCCTGGTCGCTGCGACGCTGGGTGCGTTTTTCAGCGGCGATGTCCGCGCGGATCGACCCAATATCTTGTGGATCTATGTCGATGACATGAGTGACTGGGTGGGATGCTACGGCGATCCGATCGCCCAAACGCCCCACATCGACAGCCTGGCCGACGGCGGCGTGAAGTTCACCCGTGCCTACATGCCAGCCCCCGTTTGCTCCACCACACGATCGGCCTTGATCACCGGCACGATGCAGACCACGCACGGTCTGCACCAACATCGCACCATGATCAAAAAGCCGTTGCCCGACGGTGTGGTGACCGTCCCGGAACTCTTTCGCGATGCCGGTTACCTGACGTTCAATGAAGCAAAGGACGATTACAATTTCGCCCGCGATCGAGACCTCCTGTACTCGCCCGAATTCAATCGCCCCACCCGCAAACAAGTCAACAGCCACATGGTGGGTCGTGACGTCTCCTGGCTAAAACAACTGCAAGGCAAACCGTTCTTCGGCCAAATCCAACTCAAGGGCGGAAAGATCGAAGGCGAAACGGGATCCAAGTATCCCGCGCCCAGTCGCGTCTCGGAAGATCAAGTGACGGTGCCGCCGCAGTATCCCGATCACCCCGTATTCCGCAACGCGATCGCACGGCACTACGAACAAATCGCCGAAACCGACGCGCAAGTCGGCGCCATCCTGTCGGCACTCAAAGAATACGGACTGTGGAAAAACACCGCCGTGTTTTTCTTCACCGACCACGGCAGCCCGCTACCCCGAGCGAAACAGTTCTTGTACGAAGACGGCACCAAGATTCCCCTGCTGGTTCAGTGGCCCGGCGGCACCGATCAGATCACCAAGCATGGCCAAACACGGTCGGACCTGGTCAGCGGAATCGACATCACCACGACCTCACTCGGACTGGCGGGAATCGACATCCCAAAATTCATGGAGGGACGCGATCTGTTCGCCGACGACTTTCAACCACGCCGGTATGTGATTTCAGCCCGCGACCGGATGGGTAATGCGATCGATCGCATTCG
This sequence comes from Stieleria sp., assembly GCF_041595215.1. Classification (NCBI taxonomy): domain Bacteria; kingdom Pseudomonadati; phylum Planctomycetota; class Planctomycetia; order Pirellulales; family Pirellulaceae; genus Stieleria; species Stieleria sp. The sequence goes on from NZ_JBFHKV010000774.1 coordinate 3,166, forward strand.
CACCGTGCGTTCGGACAACTTTCGATACATCCGAAACTACAAAACCGATCGTGCCCTCTACCAACCGCAGTACCGCGAAAACTATCCGACGTTTGTCACCCTGCGCGAGTTGCTCGCCGCCGGAAAACTCAGTCCGTTGCAGGCGTCCTACTACGACGCCGAAAATCGCCCCGAAGAAGAGCTCTACGAGCTGACAGCGGATCCCCACCAAACCGTCAATCTGGCGAAACACCCCGACTACGATTCCGTGCTGAAAGAACATCGCCGTCAACTGCGGCAGTGGGAAGAGGCGACCGACGACAAGGGACGTTATCCGGAAAGCCGAGCCTCGCTGCGGTTGGTGTATCAGTCGTCCAAAGGCAGATGTGTTACGCCGGAGTATGACTTCCTGAGAAAAGAGTCGACGAAGTAAAAGTCTTGGCGCCTTCCGCTACGATCAAATCGGTCACTTGTACAATCGACCTCCCCTCGCTTCGCTCGACCCTCCTGCCAGGCATTGGTATCTACACAAGTCGCCTTTTGCCCAAAGGGCATGCATATCCATAGCCTGGGGCAAGAAAACCGAGCATTTGCGAGGGTTGCGCCGCCCCAGGAACCGCATCAGTATGCAAAGCCCAGCGGGCTGACAGAGTGTTTGCCGGGCCCGTCAGGGCCCGGATTCCAATGCAATTTCGCCGCAGGCCTGGAAGGCCGACACAGTAATCGCGGGGTCGAGACCGCCGCCTGGACTGTGTCGCCCTTCCAGGGCTGGAGTGGTGGAGGCGACATTCAACCGGCGGTTCACACCGCCGGCAAACACTGTGCCTGCCCTCCGGGCATCACCTACGACTTGATGCAGACACGCACAAACTCACTCGTTCTGCATCTCAACGTCGTCCAGATAGAACGCACCGTCGCTGCGCGCCGACGCGATGAAACCGACCCAACGGGTCTCGGTCCAGTCGGGATCACACGCCAGATCCGTCACATGGTGCCGGCGGCCGTCCGGCAACACAAACGTCGCCTGCCAGCGAGCGTTGCGAATGCCTTGTGTCGCTTCCATCGTGACGTGCAACCATGTCCCCGCTTCCATGTCGAACAGTTATTGCCCCCGGCTGTGCACCGCGGTTTCGCTCAACTGCAGACTCGGTCCCGTTTGATAGGGTTGGGTCTTGCTGCGCCATTC
>NZ_JBFHKV010000775.1:0-4325 GCF_041595215.1 Stieleria sp.
CCCGCTGGGGTTCCCCTGTCCTCTGCGCCCCCACCCGGGGTGCGCTTCGCGACCCCGGGCTTTGTTGTGGCACCGCTCTGCGGTGTGCACCACAGTGCGGTGCTTAGCCCAAAAGTCGCTCAGTAATACAATCGACGTCCCCCGCGATCCTATGTCGGATCGGCGCAGCAATCCACGACAAGGCGACGCTTCTTTCCCGCTCGTTGCTTAGGTCGTGAACGTTGAATCGACTGGCCGCGATGCCGATCCCACGGCTGGATCGATGGGCTTTATACTGCGGGTCTGCCGACTCATTCCTACCCGCGCGATCGTGACACCGATGCCCCTACCACAACTCCTACGCAATTTGCCGTTCGTTCTTGGTGCATGCATCGCGCTGGCGTCCTGCACCGCCATCGCCGCCGAGGACCGACCCAACATCATTTACATCATGGTTGATGATTTGGGCTATGGCGATCTGGGAAGCTATGGCCAGAAAGAAATCCAAACGCCCCACTTGGATCGAATGGCCGCGGAAGGGATGCGATTCACGGACCATTACGCCGGCCACACGGTTTGCCGTCCGTCGCGTTTGGTGCTTTGGACAGGTCAACATGTCGGCCACACGGGGCTGACCGGCAATCGTCCGTTCTCATTGACCGGTAAAGAACAAACGGTCGCAAAGTTGCTGCAACAAGCCGGATATGCAACCGGGGGCGTCGGCAAATGGGCACTGGGTAACGTCAACGCCCCGGCGGAGATCGATAACGAAGGCCACCCCAATCGAAACGGATTCGATTATTGGTACGGCTACATGAACCAAAGCAACGCGCACAACTACTATCCGCCGTTTCTGTGGGAAAACGATCGGCAAGACTTTTTGCCCGGAAACGTTCTGATGGACGCCCCGGGCGCCCGCGGACGCGTTTCGAAAAAGAAAGAAACGTATTCGCACGACAAGTTGATCGACGCGGCGCTGGACTTCATCCAACGCAATTATCGCAGCCCGTTCCTGTTGCACATCCACTGGACCATTCCGCACGCGAACAACGAAGGCGGTCGCGTGTTGAAGGACGGCATGGAAGTCCCCGACTACGGCGTTTACGCGGACCGCCAGTGGCCGAACCCGGAAAAAGGGTTTGCTGCGATGATCACCCGCATGGATGCCGATGTCGGTCGCCTGTTCAAGTTGTTGACGGATCTTTCGATCGACGACAACACGCTCGTGATCTTCACGTCCGACAACGGCCCCCACCGAGAAGGCAATCATGATCACGAGTTCTTTGATTCCAACGGCCCGCTGAAAGGTTACAAACGGTCGATGCACGACGGCGGGATCCGCGTCCCGATGATCGCCCGCTGGCCCGGCAAGGTCGCTGCCGGAACTCAATCCGATTTGCCGTCAGCGTTTTGGGATTTTCTACCCACCGCGTGTGAGATTGCGGGAGCCGAACCGCCCGATGGCATCGATGGCATCTCGTATTTGCCGACGTTGATCGGTGAGACCGATTCCCAGCAGAAACACGAATACCTGTATTGGGCCAGCCAAGAGGGCGAAACGTCGATCGGTATCCGCCGCGGCCCCTGGAAATTGGTGCGTTACCGAAAGGATCGAGCCGGCAACGCGGATTGGCGATTGTATGACCTCCGCAGCGATCTCGGCGAAGTCAACGACATCGCTGCCGAGCACCCGGAGCAGGTCCAGGAGATCCTGTCGTTGGTCCAGCGCGACGGGTTGCCGCTGGAGACGAAAGCGAAACGTTGATGCCGTTCGTACTTGTTCCCAGGCAAGCGTCTGGGAACGCACGGTGATGGAAGCTCCCGGCCAATGCCACAAACGTTGGCGTCAAACGGGGGCTTTTGTTAGCGGCAGGGCGCGAGCCCTCCGGTCTCTCAAGACCAAACCGGACGGCTCGCGCCGTTCCGCTAACTCATTCAGCTTTTGTTAGCGGCAGGGCGCGAGCCCTCCGGTCTTTCAAGGCCAAACCGGACGGCTCGCGCCGTTCCGCTAACTCATTCAGTGCCAAAGTAAGTGGCATTGGGCTCCCGCCTCCCGGCCGCCATCGGCGTGTGGTTCCGCCAATCGAGCGCGCCACTTGAGCGCGCCGGCGGAGCCGGCGAGGGTGGCAAGCAGGATGCTTCCCCCACGTTTCGCTTGTTACTTCGTTTCCAGCCGATTGATAAACTTGCCGGGGAAATCCGATTCGCGAATCACCGTCAGCTTCTTTTTCTCGGGCTCGAAAATTACATATCTCGCCCGCGTCGGTGCGAGCAGGCTGATCGACATTTCGTCGTGCTCGCGAAGCACCACGGCCAGCTCCTCCGCAGACACACTGCGAAACGGATGATGCGACATCGCCGTTTCCAATTCGTTCCAGCTCCGTTTAGCCAGCGGATTGCGACTGATGTTGGGCGGCGGCCAAGTGATGTCGCGGTCCAGATAGGTCGGCTTGATCGCCAACACCACGTACGAATTCTCCCGGCGAGACGAAAACCACCTCAATATCTCGTCATGATCCTCCTTGTTGATTTCCAGCACCGCGGGGATTCCCCACGTCGTGTCCACCAGCGGATTTAGGATCGAACGCATCGGACGCCCGACGATGTACGGCGCCAACGAGTCACACCAATCCCGACGCGTTTCGCAGTGCTGTTCCAACACCAACAGTCGCACCAGATCGCTCGTATCGCTCAGCTCGAACCGCAGTCGCACGTCAAACAGGTAACTCGGATTCAGCGACGAAACGAAGCGTGCGTACTTCGATACCCAAGCGTCATCGACGGCCAACGACTCGTCCCAGCTCATCGGTTCGGCCAAGCGTTCGAGTGTTTCCTGATAAACGCGTTGCACCCGTTTGTTTGTCCGATCCAAGACCGCTTTCCCAATCGCGGCGGGATCATCGGGATGCAGTTGCAGCAACGTCTTGTTTTCTTCGGCGTCCTCGATCATCTGAATCAGATCGTCCGGTTCGGGCACACCGACGCTGAAATGAAGCAGCCGGTATTGCCCGTCGCAGATCGCCGTGATCGCACGTGGCGGCAATGACCGGGCGACGTCTGCCGTCAAGTTCGCCGGCAATCCCGCCACGACACGTTGGGCGATGCAGCGGTCCTTCAGGTCGGGGCGTTTGACGAACAGCTTCTGAAAGGACCGTCGAAAATTTGGGCCGCACCAAACATCCGGTCCCCCGCCGAGACGACTTTTGTCGGCCTTGTCCAGCTTGGCCTTGGTCCATTGAAATGGATCTTCGTCGGTGATCAGAAACACGATCAGCTTGGATTCAATCTCGCTGGCCGAGAGCCCCGAAAATGGCTCTCGAAACACCAGGCCGTCGACTTTGTCGGCATCGTCGACCACTTCATCGGCGACGACCACCGAGACGCCGAGCAAGAACAAGCCGGCTGCCCAACGACAAATCGAATTCCACATGCAAGCACTCCGCGAGAGGGGTAGTGCCTACCAATGTAGCAGCTCACGCGGGGCCATTGAGCGATCTCGATCGGTGTCCAAGATCACACCTCTCAAAGAGAGGCGACTAGCAGATTCGAACTGCTGTAGACGGATTTGCAATCCGCTGCCTAACCACTCGGCCAAGTCGCCTTCAACTGATGGAAAGATTAAGAAAACTTTCCCGAACCGTCAAGAACTCCCAAAACCGTCCAGCCTGCCTTTCGGGACTGACTCGGAGAATCGTTCTCGTCGTGAAGAGAGGTATCGGACGCATCCCACGCTCTCTTGAGAGACATCGGGCGAATAAAAAAAGTTCGCCGGATTTGCGTCCTCGCTCTGCAACGCCCCCGTGTCGGTCGCGGCCCGGTCGCGGACGCTCCGATCCGGCAAAATTTTTTCCCGGTTTTCTCGGCGGCAACCATGGGATGGCGGGGCCATTTTGGTGACGATCTCCGGCGCATTGTTGATGTTTCGCCAGAAATCGACCGCGATGGGTGCCGATGACGGTTTCCCTCACGCCGCTCGGCCAGACCGCTACCATGCAGGTGCTTCAAGGATCTCAGATCCGACCGTAAGCTACCCCCCAAACACCACACGATTCCCAAACGTCCCCTCCCTGCTCAATAGATCGCAATGACCATAAAGTGCACGACCCTCGGACTTGAACCCAGCTTCGGTTTCGGAGATCGAACCGGCCTCGCAACCCCCGGACACGTCGCCGCGATGAAACGTTGCGGAAAAGGGATCACGGCGATCTTCCCCCAGCAATCGATTCGCGAGATGACGCGAACCAAGCGGACGCCCGAGGGTGTGATGGCCGACGCGATGCAAGCGGCCGAGGCGGCCGGATGGGACGGCCCGATCGGAGCCGATGCCGACCACTTGAAAGTCAATC
>NZ_JBFHKV010000776.1:0-4309 GCF_041595215.1 Stieleria sp.
ATTGGTTCAGGTGACCGGCGACAACGAGTGGTTCAAGGCCAAGTACGGCACGGCGAACTGTCAGAACGTGGTGCAATTCTTGGCGTTTGATCGCGAGTACCACAGTTCGATGCTGACGTGTTTACGGGCATCACGCGAAAACGCGCGGAGCGTCCGCGAGGCGTTGTCGACCGAGGCGTTTGAGGAACTGAATGATTTCTACCATTTCGTTCGCGACAGCAGCCCGTCACAGTTGACCGATCCGACGGCGGATTTTTTTGAGCAGGTTCGCGACCACGCATTGATGTGGACCGGCGTGTTGGACAACACGATGCCCCACAACACCGCCTGGCACTTTCTCAACGTCGGGCGTTTGCTCGAGCGGGCCGACAAGACGTCTCGGATTTTGGACGTCAAGTACTTCAACTTGCTGCCTCGTGTGGAAGACGTCGGCACCGCGGTCGATGATCTGCAGTGGTCGACGCTGCTGCTGGCGATCAGCGGATTTGAAGCCTATCGCCGCGAACATCAGCTGATGGATATCGAAAAGATCGTCGCTTTTTTCCTCTTCCACCGAACGTTCCCGCGCAGCATCTATTCCTGTGTCGCCGGTGTCGACCGATCGCTTCGCGAGATCGAAAGCGAATCCGAATCGGAGTTGCCCGGACAAGCCAGGCAGCGAATCGCCGCACTTCGTCATCGCTTGGAAAATACCAACGTCAAAGAAGTGATCGCCGGCGGCATGCATCAATTCGTCGATCGCTTGCAGATTGAACTCAACGCCGTCGGTGATTCACTCGGACAAGACTACTTTTACGCAACCCAATCTGCATGACCATCCGCGTCGCTCTCCACCACAAGACTCAGTATCAATACGACCGCTCCGTCGGGCTTGGCCCGCAAAAAATACGGCTTCGCCCGGCCTATCACGGCCGCACGAAAATCGTCTCGTACGATCTGAGTGTCCGTCCCGAAGACCACTTCATCAATTGGCAACAAGACCCGTTCGCCAATCCGGTCGCGCGAGTCGTGTTCCCCAAGAAGGCGCGAGAACTGTCGATCGTGGTCGATTTGGTTGCCGACATGACGGTGATCAACCCGTTCGATTTTTTCGTCGAAGAGAGCGCCGAATCCTGGCCGTTTCAATACGCACCCGAAATCGAGCTTCAGCTGGCGCCGTACCTGGTCACCGAACCGATGACGCCCCTGTTGGCCGATTGGGTCAGCGAACTGCCCAAGAAGTCTGAGCGGGTGATCGATTTCCTGGTCGATGTCAACCGCATGGCTCAACAGCGGATCGATTACAAGATCCGCCTGGAACCCGGTGTGCAAACGCCCGAGGAAACCTTGAAATTGGCCAGCGGATCGTGCCGCGATTCGGCCTGGATGCTCGTTCAAGCGTTTCGCCACATCGGCATGGCCGCGCGGTTCGTCTCGGGCTACTTGATCCAACTGGCGCCGGACGAAAAACCGATCGAAGGTCCGGCCGGTCCGGCCGCCGACTTCTGTGATTTGCACGCCTGGACCGAAGTCTATCTGCCGGGTGCGGGTTGGGTCGGATTGGATCCGACCAGCGGGTTGATGGCCGGCGAAGGACATATCCCTTTGGCGTGCACGCCACACTACAGCGATGCGGCGCCGATCACGGGCGGTCATGAGCCGTGCGAAGTCGAATTCGTGCACGAGATGACTGTCACGCGGATCTTGGAAGCGCCGCGGACGACCAAGCCCTACACCGATCAACAGTGGTCCGAGATTCTGGCGGCCGGTGATCGAGTCGACGAGGTGCTGGCGATCGGTGACGTGCGGTTGACGATGGGTGGCGAACCGACGTTTGTCGCCATCGACAATGTCGATGATCCCCAGTGGAACACCGATGCGGTGGGAAAAGAGAAACGCGTGCTTTCCAACGTGCTGCTCTTGAAGCTGCGTGACACCGTCGCACCCGGCGCGTTGCTGCACTACGGACAAGGCAAGTGGTACCCCGGCGAATCGCTGCCGCGTTGGGCGCTGACCTGTCTGTGGCGCACCGACGGACAGCCCGTCTGGCAGAACCCCAAGTACATCGCCGACGAGGGCAAGGATTACGGGTTCACCCACGACGATGCCGAACGCTTTGTCAAACACCTGGCCGTCACGTTGGGGATCGAGGCCAAAGTCACGCTTCCCGTCTACGAGGACACCTTCCACTACTTGTGGAAAGAACAGAAGCTGCCGATCGATGTCGAGCCCACCGATCCGAAGTTGGAAGATCCCAACGAACGCGCGATGATGGTGAGAACCTTCACCCAGGGGCTGAACAAACCGGTCGGGTTTGTGATGCCACTGAAACGAGCTTGGTGGCAGGCACACCCGGGTTGGGTCGGCGGGCGCTGGCCGGTCCGCGGTGAAAAGGTGTTCGTCATCCCCGGAGACTCTCCGATCGGTCTGCGATTGCCGCTGGACAGTTTGCCCAAATCCGCCGCACCCACCCCCGTGGACAATCTGCCCCGCGATCCCTTCGCGCCACGCAATCCACTGCCGGAGGTTTCGACGATCCGGCAGGACCAACAGCGGATCGAGAAAGTCGAAGAGGAGTTACGTCGCGAGGACGACGCGCCGGTCGATGCGGAAGTGATTCCCACGGCACTGTGTGTCGAATGTCGGTTCGGAAGACTGCACGTGTTCATGCCCCCGACGCAAAATCTGGAAGACTATTTGGACCTGGTGTCGGCGGTCGAAGAAACCTGTGTCGACTTGGACATGCCGGTGGTTTTGGAAGGCTACCTGCCGCCGCACGACCACCGCGTCGAAATGTTCAAAGTCACTCCCGATCCGGGAGTGATCGAGGTCAACGTCCAGCCCACGTCCTCGTGGCGTGACTTGGTCGGATTGACCGAGACGATTTATCGCGAAGCACGCGAGAGCCGATTGACGGCACAGAAGTTCGACATCGATGGGATGCACACCGGGACCGGCGGTGGTGCCCACATCGTGCTGGGCGGTAAGACTCCGACCGACAGCCCTTTCATCCGCCGTCCCGATTTGTTGGCCAGCATGATTCGGTTCTGGCACAACCACCCTGCCCTGTCGTATCTGTTCAGTGGCAAATTCATCGGGCCGACCAGCCAGGCGCCGCGGATGGACGAAGCCCGGCGCGACAGCGTGCATGAAATGGAGATCGCGTTGGTGGAGATGGAGCGGTTTTACCGCGAGGGCCAGACCATCATGCCCTGGACCGTCGACCGCCTGTACCGCGATCTGCTGGTCGATTTGACCGGCAACACGCATCGCGCCGAAATCTGTATCGACAAACTTTATTCGCCCGATTCGAGCACCGGTCGATTAGGGCTGGTCGAGTTTCGCGGATTCGAGATGCCGCCGAATGCTCGGATGAATTTGGCCCAACAGTTGTTGATTCGGGGGATCGTCGCCGCGTTTTGGAATCAACCCTACAAGCAGCCTTTGGCGCGCTGGGGCACGTCGCTTTACGATCGATTCATGTTGCCGCATTTCATCTGGAGTGATTTAGATGAATCGCTCAGCCTGCTGCGTCAGATGGGCGTCGATTTGAAACTGGAATGGTTCTTGCCGCACTACGAGTTTCGGTTTCCCAAGATCGGTGAAGTCGTCCTCGGCGATGCGAGATTGGAACTTCGTGGTGCGATCGAGCCGTGGTACCTGATGGGTGAAGAACCGTCCGGCGGCGGCACAGCGCGGTTTGTCGATTCGTCGATGGAACGTTTGCAGCTCAGTCTGGACGGGTTCGATCCGTCGCGCTACGCCGTCTTGTGCAACGGTCACCGTGTGCCGATGCATCCCAGCGAAGTGGCCGGTCAGTATTTGGCCGGCATTAAATTCCGCGCCTGGCAACCGCCACGTTGTTTGCATCCGACGATCGGCGTTCATGTGCCGTTGCAATTCGACATCGTGGATCGATTCACCGAGCACTCGATCGGCGGATGCCGTTACTTCGTTTCCGACCCCAGCGGGCGGGCCCACGAGATCTATCCGGTCAACGCCAACGAAGCGGAAACGCGGCGGACGGCACGGTTCCACACCCAGACACTGACCGGAGGCCGGTTGGTGCTGCCGGATCTGCCGCCGGTCGATGCGCCCAACGATTTCCCTGTCACGTTTGATTTGAGAAAGACGGCCAGGAGTTGAATGGCGCTGGAGTGCAGGCTTTAGCCGCATCGTTTCGCTGCTCGGGACGTCGATTGTATTACTGAGCGACTTTTGGGCTAAGCACCGCACTGTGGTGCACACCGCAGAGCGGTGCCACAACAAAGCCCGGGGTCGCGAAGCGCACCCCGGGTGGGGGCGCAGAGGACAGGGGAACCCCAGCGGG
>NZ_JBFHKV010000777.1:0-4307 GCF_041595215.1 Stieleria sp.
CTATCGAGCCATCGTCCGCCCCGACATCTTTGATCAAGTCTACGAGGACGTCGGCGAAAGCAACAACCAGACCGCGTCGGCGTCGACGATGCAACTGACCGTGCCTTCGTTGACGTTGGGCGTTCCACTGGAAACCACGCTGGGAACCGGCCGGCAAACCTTGTTCGCCGTCGACGTGCCGCCCGATCGCGCGTTGCGAGTCACGGTCCACGCCGACGACAATTCGGTCTACGAAGTCTTCCTTCGACACAATCAGTCGCCGACCGCAAGCTCCTTTGACGCCCATTCCGGCGGCGCCCTCACCGACACGCCAACCGCGATCCTCCCCTCGACCGACGCAGGCACCTATTACGTTTTGGTTTGTGCGTTTGCGACCCAGAACGGTGACTCCACCGTGGAGATTCTGGCGGAATTATTGCCGCTGGCGATCACCAACATTCAAACCGACATCGGCGGCGATTCGGGTTTTGTGACGACGACGATTTCCGGCGCGAGGTTTCATCCCGACGCGATCGTCAAACTGGTCCGCCCCGGTTTCGCCGAAATCCTTCCCGTCGGCCAGAACTACGTTTCCGCCTCGCAGTTGATCGTCACGTTTGATCTACAAGACGCGCCTCATGGACTCTATGACGTCCGGGTGATCAACCCCGGCGGCGACGTTGCCGTCGTCCCGTATCGATTTCAAATCGAACGAACGATCGAGCCCGAAGTGACTGTCGGGATCGGCGGTCCACGCTTCGTCTTGGCCGGTGACAACGGCACGTATGGTGTCTCGCTAAAAAACTCGGGCAACGTCGATGCGCCATATGTGTTTTACAACGTCGGCATTCCCGAACTGGGCATCAATCAAAACGTCTACAACCTGCCCTACAACCACTTTTCGTCCAACCTGCGCGGCGGTCCCGAAGGTTCACTTGCCGATCTGCCCTGGGCCGAACTCGATTCGGCGGTCAACACCGACGGGCATCTGACCGCCAGCGGGTATCTGTTCGACCAACCCGCCGATGGCTTCGCCGGATTCACCTTCCAAGTCCAAACCTACCCGGGCTTACGCGAACTGCATGATCATGCCTGGGAGGCGTTCAAGGCAAAGATCTACGAAGCGATTCCGGAATACGCCGCGATCGATTTCTTGGCGGACGGACCGTCGTCGCTCGACAAGATCTCGCCCGGTCTGGCTCTGGTCTGGGAAGCCTTCGGTGCAGTGCCGGATTTGTTGATTCAGCCGCTGATCCCCTTCCAATTCCATGTCGTCGCATCGGCGACCACAATGACTCGCGACGAATTCCTGCAGCACGCGCTCGATGAAGCGGACCGACTGCGTCAAGGGATTCTGGACGATAACGATGCCGATGCGGCGTTGGTCAATCTGGCCGGCGATCCGCAAGCCTGGCAATCGCTCTATGTCAGTTATCTGACCGAAAGCGGACGTCTGCGCGCCGTCGACGCCATCCCGCCGACGCGCCGCGATCAGGAACTGGCCAGTTTGATGGCGACCCTTGCCGGAGGTGTGTTGACCGGTCCCGGAGGCGACCAGATCATCGCCAGCGGAGACCTGTCGGACTTCTTTGACAACGTGCGGCGATGGTACGGACATGACGCGACCCTGAAAGCCCCCATCGAACCTAATCAAGTCAACTTCACTTCGGATTCGCTTTCCTTTCTGGGCATCTTGCAAAGTCCCAATCCGGTCGCGGCGCTGCCGACCTTGGACGACTATGACTTGATGCTCGATACCAACACGCACTTTCAAACGATGCGTGTCTATGTGCCCTGGGTTCCATTCGCCAATCGCGGCGCAGGGATTCCGGCGGAGTATCAGATCACGGGGATCACGCCCAACGATGAAGACGTTTTCTTTCCGCTCAATCTGCAGGGCTACTACGAACAAGCCGACGCACACTCGGGAACCGTCTCGCAGACCGGACCGTTTACGCTGGAAACAGGCGGGTTCGTGCCCACCGGTGAGCCGCTTCCGTTCACCGTCAACTTCCAAAACGATCCGAACACAACCCGCGACGCCAACGAAGTGCGAGTCGTCGTGCCGCTGGACGATGCCGTCGATCCCCGCAGCTTTCGACTCGGCGACATCCAGATCGGCGACATCACGATTCGAATGCCCGGCGGACGATCGCTGTACCAAGGTGATTTTGATTTCCGCGACACGCTCGGTTTTAACGTGCGGGTCAGTGGCGGAGTCGACATCCAATCGAATGCGGCGACGTGGCTGATCCAGGCAATCGATCCGCTAACCGGCGAAGTGCGTTCGGATTCCGACGGCGGATTGCTACCACCGAACAATGCCCGCGGTCAAGGCGCGGGGTTCGTCAGCTACAGCGTGCAGTTGGCCGATTCGGCCGCAACCGGCGATGTCGTGACGGCGCGAGCCCGAGTGCTCCTGGACAACGCCCCTCCGGAAGATGCCGACGATCTGGCGTATAAGGTCGATTCCGTCGCGCCGACCAGCCGCATCGACGTCACACCGCTGAACGACCGGAACGATTTTGTCGTCCGCTGGAACGTTGCCGATGACGACGGCGGCAGCGGTCTCAAACATGTCAGCCTGTACGTGGCCGAAGACGGCGGCGCGTTCAAGCTTTGGAAACGGCAACTGCAGACCGCCGGCGGCGAGGAAGTGTGGATCGGCCGCGTCGGCACGAGCTACGAATTCTTGGCCCTGGCCAGTGACCGCGCCGGCAACCGGGAAACGCCGCCATCGGGAGCAACCGCTGACGACGATGGTTCGATCTCGTCGCTGGGCGTCTTGCCCTCGGTGGAGGAAACGACGACTCCGAATTTTGGACAACCCGCCAAGCCAACGTCCACGCCATCGATCCACCCGCTGTTCGCTTCCGCCGAACGGCAGGTCCCGACACCAGCGTCACTCGCCAACCCCGCGGCCTTTGACAAGGTCCTGCAACCGTTCACCGCCGCTCGTTTCGCCGACGGTTTTACTGTGGCGGTCGGCGCCGCGGCGGATTCGGAGATCGGCCCGATGGCGCTGGCGGAAACGCCCACAGGAGACATCTTGGTTAGCGGTGGCCCGGCCCGGAATCAACTCTATCGTTTCACCTCCGATGGCGGAACAGTCGGCGGCGTTTGGGCCGAACTGGATCATCCGATCTTCAATTTGAGCTTCGACCCGGCCGGACGACTTTGGGCCACCACCGGCGGCGGCCCACTGTTGGAACTCGACCCGAGCGACGGAAGTCTGCTGGCTGAGTACGGCGACGGCCTGACGATGGGACTGGCCATCGATCCGGCTTCGGGTGACCTGCTCGTCGGATCCCGCTACGGCGTCGAGCGATTCGATCCGGACAACGGGACGTTTTCACGATTCAGTCGAGATCAAAACCTGCGTGTCGGCAGTCTCGCGTTTGCCGACGACGGGACGCTCTACGGTGTGCAATGGCCGGAGCGAAACGCTGTGTTGAAGTTTCTGCCCTCGGGCCGCGCCGAAACGCTGCTGTCGTTCACGACGCCGATCGATTCGCTGGCGTTTGGGCAAAACGATTCGCCACTTGCCGGCCTGTTGTTCGTCTCGCACAACTCAGGCGCTGCAAATGCCGGCACTGCAAACACCGGCAGCGAACTGACGATGGTCGACGTCGCCAGCCTGCGGCGTGTCGCGCTGGCCAGTGGTGGCAGCCGCGGCGACGTCGTCGTGACGACGCGGGACGGCCGCGTATTGATCAGCCAATCCGATGCGGTGGACGTGCTCAGCCCGATCGCGGTCCCCGAACTGATCGCAACCCACCCCGCCCAGCAAACGGTCGTCGCCCTGCCGTTGGGATTGCTTCGAGTGACGTTCAGCGAAGACATGTTCACGGGACTGGGCACGCAGCCGCATTCAATCTTGAACCCCGGCAACTACGCCATTCGCACCGATGGCAGCGAGCATCCGCAAATCACCGAAGTCCGCTACGACGCGGCGTCGCGTACGGCGTACTTGTTTGCCCAAGGATTCTCCGTCGGCGAGCACACGCTGTATGTCGGCAAAGGCATCGAGAGCGTTGGCGGTTCCTCACTCGCCGCGGGTTATGAAATCCACTTCACCACGATCAGCGAATTCTCGGCCAACGTCGACATCGAACTGTCCGGCACGCGGCTGGATCGACAATCACAATCGATCACTTACGACGTCATGATCACCAACCGCGGCGATCAGGACCTGGTTCTGCCGGCCCGTTTGGTGCTCACTCCCGACGGGCAACGCACCGGCGTGTCGTCCGCGGAGGCCGTTCCGGGGCAACCCGCGACGCCGTCGGCCGATGGGCGCTGGTTCTTTAATCTGGCCGCCGACGTTC
>NZ_JBFHKV010000778.1:0-4297 GCF_041595215.1 Stieleria sp.
GATCAACCATGTCGATGAAGACATGGCGATGCCGCCGGATGATGACAAGCTGCCGGATGAAGAAATTGATTTGCTGACGCGTTGGATCAAAGCGGGCGCCGTCGTACCGGGGCAAATGGACGACGTGGTCAACGAAGAAATTGATCACTGGGCATTCAAACCCGTCGTCCGACCCGACATTCCCCAAAGTGGCGTAAGCTTCCAGCTTGCGAATCAGCCACAAGGTGGCGGAAGCAACCAGCTTGCGATGCAGCCCACCGTCATCGATGCCTTTTTGCTGAGGAAACTGGGCGAGCAGGGACTCTCGTACTCACCGCCGGCCGATCCCCGTTCGCTGATCCGACGCGTCTCGATCGTGTTGACGGGGATCGCCCCGACGCCGGAACAGACGAACGAATTCATCGAAGCGTCTGCAATCGATTCCGAACTGGCGTATTCAAAGTTGGTTGATCGGCTGCTGCAATCACCGCATTTCGGTGAGCGTTGGGCCCAGCATTGGCTGGACGTGATTCGATGGGCGGAAACCAATGGATCCGAAGCCAATTTGTATCGCAAGAACGCGTGGATCTATCGCGATTATGTGGTCCGATCGTTCAATGAAGACAAGCCCTACAACGTGTTCGTGCAGGAACAGATCGCCGGTGATTCGATGGGTGCCGGCGAAGCGACCGGTTTTCTGGTCGCCGGTCCGCACGTGCCCGCGGCAACGGTCGGTCGCGAACCGACGGCGATTCGCCAAGCCCGTGCCGACCGGATGGACGAGATCATGCAAACCGTCGGCGCCTCGGTGATGGGCGTCACGATCGGATGCGCGCGGTGTCACAATCACAAGTTTGATCCGATCACGATCAAAGATTACTACTCGATGACGGGCGTGTTCCAAGATGTCGAATTCGGCAGTCGCCATCCCGAATTCGCCCCTGATCATCCGCGTCGCAAACGCGGCGAAGAGATCTGGAAAGAGATCGCCAAACAACGCGCGGTGCTGCGGCCGATCGGCGGTTGGGAAGAGGATTGGGGGGCGTTTCGTGAAATGCACTTCAAACCCGTCACGACCAAAGCAATCCGTGTCCGGTTCAAGATGGGCAACGTCGGCTTGGACGAATTGGAAGTGTTCGGCCCCGACAACTATGGCGAAAACCTCGCCCACAAACGCCGCGGCACCAAGGTTTCCGGATTCCCCGAAGACGGATTCGAAGGCCGCAATCCGATTCGACGCGTCAATGATGGCGAATATGGCACGATGACTTGGCGGGCGAAGAAGGACAAGGATTCCGACGAGCAGCCCTACGTGCAGTTCGATTTTGAACAGCCCGAAAAGATCAGTCGGCTTCGGCTGAGCAGCAATCGCGAGTATTTCTACGACACCGATTATCTGGACAAGAAACCGTACCTGCCGCGCTACGAGTACGATGTCGATGTGCTCCAAAGTGACGGCACTTGGCAGCCTTGGGTTGGGACTTGGTTCGTCAACACTCAATTGGACAAAGAGCATCCTGAACGCAAAGCGGCGCTCCGGGAGATTCAGAATCAAATCGAGACCTTGGCCGAAGAAGGGCCGCGTCCGAGCTTTGTCGGCCGATTCGTCCGCCCCGATGTGACCCGCGTGCTGCTTCGTGGCAGCCCGGAGAACCCGCGTGATGAAGTCGACCCGGCGGGACCGGCCATCTTTGATGGCGACTTGGGGCTGACACAGGATGCACCCGGCCCCAAACGGCGGGCCGAGTTCGCCAAATGGATCAGCAGCGAAGAGAATCCGTTGACCGCACGCGTGATGGTCAACCGGCTCTGGCACCACATTTTCGGCAGCGGCATTGTTCCAACGACCAGCGACTTCGGTAAAGCGGGCGCTGCGCCGACGCATCCGGAACTGTTGGATTGGTTGGCCGCGGAGTTTGTTCAGCCGACGGTCTCGGGCAACGAAGCGTGGTCCACCAAATCGATGATCCGCCAAATGGTGATGTCGGCGGCCTTCCGTCAGTCCAGTGCGCCGCGGCCAGAGGGCATCGCCAAGGACGCCGGTTCGGCGCTGTTGTGGCGTTTTCCGCCCAAACGCGTGGAGGCGGAAGTGATTCGCGATTCGATCCTGCAGGCGTCGGGATCACTGGACCGAACTGTCGGCGGTCGCAGCTACCGAATTCACAACGAAAAGAAAACCTACGCCCAGTGGGAAGTCGTCAAGAATTACGGTCCGGAAACGTGGCGCCGCATGCTGTACCAAGAACGCATGCGTCGTGTCGACGACCAGATGTTCACGGCATTCGACTTTCCCGATTGCGGTCAGGTGCGTGCCAAGCGTCCCGTCTCGACGACTCCCTTGCAAGCGTTGAACTTGATGAACAGCGACTTTGTGATCCACCAATCCGAGTTGATTGCTGAGCGTGCGAAGAAAGAATCGGGTGGGGAGTTGAAAGCGGCGATCGTCCGCTGCTTTGAACTGTTGTTGTCTCGCCAGCCCGAGACCGACGAACTGGATTCTTGTTTGGAACTTGCCCGGCAAACGAGCTTGTCGCTCGTCTGCCGAACGTTATTGAACACCAACGAATTTGCGTTTTTACCATGACCAATCCCGAAAAACTTTCGCCCCTGGGCAGACGTTTGCTTGATCGCCGCGGGTTCCTACACACCGCCGGTTTGTCCACCAGCGCGTTGGCGCTGGCCAGCTTGCTCGACGCTGACGGATTGTTGGCCGCCGATGTGAAAACGGTCAGCGGAAAGACGCCGATTCGGCCTGCCATCGATCCGAGTCAGCCGTATGCCCCGCGTCCGGGACACTTCGACATGCCTGCCAAACAGGTGTTGGTGATCTATTGCCCCGGTGCGGTCAGCCATGTCGACACGTTTGATTACAAACCGGCGCTCTGGGAATTGCACGGGCAGAAGCCGCCGGGGATCCCCGAAGTGACCTTTGAAGGCCCGACCGGGAACATCGCCAAGCCGTTTTGGGAGTTCAAACCCCGCGGCGAAACGGGCAAGATGGTTTCCGATCTGCTGCCGCATCTCGCCCAACACGTCGACGATTTCGCGTTCATCCACTCGCTGACGACCGACACGAGTGCGCACCCCCAGGGCGAGAACTTCATGAACACCGGTTTCACGATGGAAGGGTTTCCGTCGTTCGGCGCCTGGGTCACGTATGCACTGGGGACGGAAAACCAAGAGCTGCCGGCTTTCGTCGCCATCAATGATCCACGTGGGTTGGCGCGAAGTGGCAAGAACAATTTCGGCAACGGGTTTTTGCCCGCCGCGTTCCAAGGCACCGATTTCAGCGCCGCGGCGCCGCCGAACAATCTGCGCCGCCCCGACGTGCTTTCGGCCCAAGAAGATCGTCTCAGCGTCGACCTGTTGGCCCGACTCAATGCGAAACACTTGGAACAATTCCCCGGCGACGCCGATCTGGCCGGGCGGATCGCCAGCTATGAACTGGCCGGGAAAATGCAGACCACCGTCCCGGACGTGATGGACATCTCCGGCGAAACCGCCGAGACCTTAAAAGCGTACGGGGTCGAAGGCGGCAGCGAGTTGCGTGGCCAGTATGCACGCAACTGTATTCTCGCTCGACGGTTGCTCGAAAAGGGTGTCCGCGTCGTGCAATTGTTCAACGGCAGCGATCCGGCCGGCGGCAACGGTATCACCAACTGGGATTCGCACGCCAATATTCTGGAAACGCACGCGATGCAGGCGGAGATCATGGATCAGCCGACCGCGGCGTTGTTCGCGGATCTGAATCAGCGTGGAATGTTGGAAAACACACTGGTCGTGTGGGCGACCGAGTTCGGACGGATGCCGTTCTTGCAGGGCAACGGAACCGGCCGCGATCACAACCCCGACGCGTTCACCTGTTTCCTGGCCGGTGCCGGTGTCAAGAAAGGGATCAGCTATGGTGAAAGCGATGAGTTCGGGTTCAAGGCGGCCGCCAACACCACCACCGTCTACGACTTCAACGCAACGCTGTTGCATCTGATGGGGCTCGACCACGAGCGTTTGACGTTCTACCACAACGGGCTGGAAAGACGGTTGACCAACGTCCACGGGCACGTGGTCAAGGACGTGCTGGCGTAACGGGGACGGTTGTTGATACCGGACGGCGTGGTTCGACGAAGCGATGATGTATGACCTGTTCCTGGTTCGTGGCGGCGATGAAGAGCCCTGTACCGGCATTTTCGGCAACCTGATCTCGTAGCTGTGTCAAACCGTAGCATTCAAAGGAGTTGCAGAGATCAGACCGCATCGGGCGGGGCAGGGAGCAACCGGTCGCGGAGTGATACTGGCAAATACCTTTCCGGATGTTCAACCC
>NZ_JBFHKV010000779.1:0-4297 GCF_041595215.1 Stieleria sp.
GCGAGCCCTCCGGTGTTTCGGGAACGATGAGGGACCGGAGGGCTTGCGCCCTGCCGCTAACACCTCGTCAAACGCAGGGATTAAATGCTTCACAGCGTTGCCTGACAGGCCTCCGCACCCGCCGGCCGATCGCCGAGATCCTCCGTTTGGCACGTGCTATGCTACAGAAGCCGACTCCCCGCCGTGCCTTTCGCCCGCCTGTCCGCCCCTTGCACCTCCCAATCGGAAATGTCGCCAAAACCCGCCAAACCGTCGAAAAACGGCAGCAGTCGCACGAAGACGAAATCAAAGAAGCAATCCAAACGCCGCAATCGCCTGGTCGCGGAGGGGGACACCTCACCGTCGCTGACCCCCGACGAGCTGGAGTCCTTCGAGGTCGACCAATCGGTCGCCGCGGCCCAGCAGAGCAAGATCACCGCGGTCCGCGACATCATCGCGACGACGCCGCCGCATGACGTGCACACGCTGGCCAAGACGTTGGAAGTGATCATCGATGGCGCCTCACCCGAAGACGCCACCGTGCTGCGCAATGCCTTGCTCAAAAAAGCACGCCCCGGCTCGGCCGGGCGACGCAGCAGCCCCGACGACCAACTCGCCAGCGGCTGGCGTGACGGTGCCTTCCCCTATCGCAACTTGATGTCGCGAAAAAGCTACGAAAAACAAAAGTACCAACTGCAGGTAGAACTGCTCAAACTGCAAGCCTGGGTCAAGGAATCAAAAGAGAAAGTCGTCCTCCTATTTGAAGGCCGCGATGCCGCAGGAAAAGGTGGAACCATCAAACGCTTCATGGAACACCTCAACCCCCGTGGTGCGCGCGTCGTCGCGCTGGAGAAACCGAGCGAAACCGAACGCGGACAATGGTACTTTCAACGCTATATCCAACATCTCCCCACCGCCGGCGAAATCACAATGTTCGACCGATCGTGGTACAACCGCGCCGGAGTCGAACGCGTGATGGGATTCTGTAGCGATGATGAATATGCAGAATTCATGCGGCAAGTCCCCGACTTTGAACGAAACCTGGTCCGCAGCGGCACCTGGTTGATCAAGTTCTGGTTCTCGGTCAGCCAAGACGAACAGCGGAGACGCTTCAAGGAGCGTGAAGCCCATCCGCTGAAACAATGGAAACTCTCGCCGGTCGACCTCGCGTCGCTGGACAAATGGGACGACTACACTCGCGCCAAAGAAGCGATGTTCTTCTATTCAGACACGTACGACGCCCCGTGGACGGTCGTCAAATCGGATTGCAAAAAACGCGCACGACTCAATGCGATGCGATTCGTCTTGAACACCATCCCCTACGCCAATCGAGACCAGGATCGAATCGGCACGGTCGATCCGCTGCTGGTCGGTCGAGCGAATTTGGTCTCCCAGAACCGCGACTAAACCGCAGCCGGGGCGCAACGGCTTGTCGATTCGGACGCGGCACAAACCCACTGCCCCGCCACGGAGCGATCCATAAACCGTCAGCCACCACCCACCCGCATGGATCCAATACGCTACGTTGGTAACGCGTTCTCTTTCTCTCTACCAACCGACCGCTTTGGTCAAGGATTCTAACATGTCAACCGGCAATCCCTACGAAACTCCCAACGTCGCTCAATCGGTCACCTCAACGCGTCGAACCGTCACGGTGAAACGGCTGGACGTGATGTCTTGTGGAATCATGCTGGGCGTGCTGTACGCCCTCATCGGCTTGCTCGTGGGCGGGTTGTTCAGCCTGATGGCACTGGGCGGGGTAGCGGCACAGGGAGGCGACGCGATGGCGGGACTGATCGGCGGCATCGGAGCGATCATCCTGATGCCGTTGTTTTATGGCGTCGGCGGATTCATCGGCGGTGTCATCGGCGCGCTGCTCTACAACCTGTGCGCCACCTTCGTCGGCGGCATCAAGTTCGACCTGGAGTGACCGGCGGCGCTGCAGCGCCATCATCCTTGGCACCCTGGACGGCAACGCGGTGAAGCATTTCTTCCCTGCGTTTTTCGAGGTGTTAGCGGTATTGGGCGCACGGCATGACCCCGACGGGGTCCAAGCCAGTAGCCGGAGGTGAGCGAAGTTCTTCCCGGAGGTGGCGCTGCCCTGACCTCCGGCTACTCGCTGAAATCCCTCCGGGATACTCGGTTCGCTGCCGCTCTCCTTTGACACCTAACGGAGTGATGCATGTTAGCGGCAGGGCGCAAGCCCTCCGGTCCCTCATCGTTCCCCAAACACCGGAGGGCTCGCGCCCTACCGCTCAAAAATGCTTCACAGCGTTACCCGGTCGGACCGGTTCAGACGGCCTCGCCCCGGCTCCATCCCACCCGGTTCCAACCCACTTGGTCCGCTGTTTGCATCACAGCCTTGTGTCGACCGGGAGCCTGGCTCCCCTGCGTGGAACGCGTCGAGGAGACACTGGAAAAGTGGAACGGCCCAACAAAATCAACGATCGCTTCGGTTTGGTCTGCGAATCCGTCTGGATCACACCGAATTCGATTGTGGCCAAGCATCGCCCTGTGTTTCGTCGCCAGCCGGCTCCAGCGCGGCAAGACGCCAGGCGGGACTCCCGAGTCGACTGCCGTCGAGACGAAAAAACGCGCCCTGACCGTGCGTTCCTGTCACGAGTGTGCGAGAATGCACGCTCGTTGATCGATGGTATCCAGCCGATCGGACCGATCAACCGGAATGCCAAGGGTTTGGCATGATTGATCGTTCCCCCTGATTACCCACCCGCAAAACCTTGCCAACGAGTTCAGCAAGCCACCATGTCCAATTCACCGATCAAGCTCCTGCTTGTTGAAGACGAAGATGATTTCCGCGAAACCTCCGCCCGTTGGATGGAGCGGAAGGGTCATGACGTCAGCGCCGCGGCGAGCGGTGCCGAAGCGTTGGAGCTGTGCGCGCAAGACAGCTTTGACGTTGCCGTGTTCGACATGAACATGCCGGGGATGTCCGGGATGGAATTGTTACAGCGTGTGCAGCAGGACAAGATCGAGATGGAAGTGATCATCTTGACCGGCCAAGGGACGATCGAGTCGGCGGTTTCGGCGATGAAGCTGGGCGCCTGCGATTTCTTGACCAAGCCCTGTTCGCTGGGCGACTTGGAACACCACTGCATGTTGGCCCGGGATCGTGGCCGTTTGCGCCGCGAGAACAAACAACTCAAAGCGATCATCTCGCGCAGCCGGCCCGCCCTGGAGCTTGTCGGCGAATCACCGTCGATGCGACAGGTCGTCAAGATGGTGCAAAAGGTGGCCCCCACCGACAAGCCGGTGCTGATCCAGGGTGAGAGCGGGACCGGCAAAGAAGTGGTGGCCCGGGCGATCCAACAAAACAGCAAGCTCGCTGACAAGCCCTTTGTCACGATCAACTGCGCCGCGCTACCCGAGCAGTTGGTCGAAAGCGAATTGTTCGGCCACCAGAAAGGCTCGTTCACCGGGGCAACGTCAGACAAACCCGGCCTGTTCGAGATCGCCGACGGGGGCACGCTGTTCATCGACGAAATCGGCGAGTTGCCGCTTTCGTTGCAACCCAAATTGCTGCGTGTCTTGGAAGACGGTTCGATGCGACGCATCGGATCGCACAAGGAACGTTTTGTCCGGGTCCGAATCATTGCGGCGACCAACCGGGATCTGACCAAAGAAGTCGAATCGGGGAATTTCCGCGAGGACTTGTTCTATCGGGTCAATGTCCTTTCACTGGAACTGCCGCCGTTGCGCGAGCGTGAAGGCGACGTGGACCGGTTGGTCGATCACTACTTGCCGGTCCCCTGGCACGTCGACCAAGCCGCCCGGGATGCGCTCAATCGCTACGCCTGGCCTGGAAACGTGCGTCAGCTGATCAACGTGATCCAACGCGCCACGATCCTGGCCGATGGCCACGACGTGACCCTCGATGATCTCCCTTCGGAAATCGCCGATTGCGTCGACGGTGATGTCGAGCGTCACACCACCGACCGGGCCAGTGCCCCCGAGGCGGCGGAAACCAGCGATGCCGAATCCGCCTTCAAACCCGACTCGCTCAAACTCGACGACATCGCCAAGGCGCACGTGATGTATGTGTTGGCCAAAGAAAACGGCAACAAGGCCAAGGCGGCACGCGTGTTAGGCATTCACCGCCGAAAACTCTACCGCCTGCTGGAACGGTTCAGCTGCAACGAAGCCGAAGCTCCCTTGAGCGTGGTCGAGTGACCCGTCATCGGCTTGAACTCTAAGATTCAAGCTTGGCAGAGCACTCGTATTCTATGTCAGCTCAATTTTCGGGTAGTGGACGAGGCGACGAGTCCTCTGCCAATAAGCCCGCTGCAGAGGACTCGTCGCC
>NZ_JBFHKV010000780.1:0-4288 GCF_041595215.1 Stieleria sp.
CAGGGGGCATTGGGAGATCAGATACTCCAACAAGGTCATCCGACGCTACGTGATTCAGGCCAATGGCGATGTGATTTGGGATGACTTTCTGATTGGACGGATCGTCAGGTCCGACGGAACGTTGTTGCTTCAGCAAGAACGGGACGCAAAACTAGAACGCTTGACATTGGGAGTCGACGGCAGACTGTTTATTGAGCACTGGCGTCACGCCAGTCACTTTCCGGACGGCTCGTTTTTGTTTGGAATTGGCACCCGAGAAGAATGAAGTGGTGGCCGACGTCGATCAAGGACGGTCAAGTCATTTCGTGAGCCGGAGCGGCGCGTCGGCGGAATCTGAGATCAACGCGTAGTGCTGTCGCCCCGTTTCGCTGGCCGTTGAACTGAATCGAATTGCTTTCCGGTTCGGCGGTTGATGTGGGGGCAGGATGGATCGACGTTGTTTGGAACGGAAAGCCGTAAGGCTAGCGCCAGCTCCGTAATCCTCTGGCCGCAGGTCGTCAGCGTTTTGGTGCGGTCGCCGTCTTGATCTCTTGTGGCCAATCGTGTGATCCGCAGCCGCATGGCTCCCCCGTTACTTGCGTTGTGTGGTCCGCAGTATTTTTCTTTTATTGAGAGACGGATCCGCCCGAACACACCACGCAGCGATCCTGGGGAGTCGAGCGCCTTTGAATGTTTGAAGTGCACCAATGAGATCAAGACGCGGCTTGCATTACGACGCCGATGAATTGCGTGCCAGAGACTATTGAAGCGGACCGCATGGAGAAGAGGGGCGAACGTAGTGAGGGCGGGGGCTGGGACTCGCTACGACCCCGTCCGGGCAACGCTGTGAAGCATTTATTAGCGGTAGGGCGCGAGCCCTCCGGTATTTCGGCAACGATGAGGGACCGGAGGGGTTGCGCCCTGCCGCTAACACCTCGGCAAACGCGGCGAATAAATGCTTCACAGCGCCCCGTTCGGGGTCGTGGAGTGGAGTGGGGGCATGGCCCGAAGGTGGCGCTGCGCTGACCTCCGGCTACTTGCTGTGATCCTCTCGGGATAGGGACATTGCTTCGGGGTGGTGGATTGATGCCGTCTCGATTGACCGACGGAGATGGAGTCAGGACTTGGGGGCGCTCGCGCGACTGAAAAGTGAACAAGAAGGGACGAAGGAGTTGGACCACGAACCCGACGCTGCCCCCGCCACCCCACACGCGTTCGGTTGGGGCGAAAACGCTGGCAAGCTTTGCCAGGATCCGTTCTAATCGAGTCCCATCAGCGGGCTACCTGAGGGCCGACAAAGTTCGTGTGCCCGATGGACCGCCGTTGCACCGCATGCTTGGATCAATCGTAATCCGTTCCCTGACGCAAATCGCCATTGGATGACGATGACCCGCCACCGCAGCTTTCGACTTTCCCCAGAGCCCTACATGCTTGGTAAGCGTGTCAAACGAAGGCTGCGCTGTGTTCAGCTCGCCGTCTACATGCTGCGTCTCTCACTCATCATCGGTGGCATTGCAATCTTTTGGGCGTTTGTGATGAAATTCCCCACGATCCAGCCACAATCTCGTCCATTTGGCGTTGTTGGAGCTGTTGGTCATTTAGCGATTGCTCTTCTGATGAACGACGTCGGATTTCTGCTCGGTCGCGACATCGCACTCCGATTGGGCTGGCTTTCGGCTTCAGAAGCCTCCACCTATCGTCGTCGGATGTATCAATGGCCGGACAATTGGCTCGAGACGCGGCCCGGCTCTCTCCAACGGCACTCACTTGACGATGATGGCGGCCAAGCATGCCGTGCACCCGAGCACTCGGTCCAACGAATTTTAAAGTCACGCGTTTCCGTTCGTGCCTGGTGACGGGCGACGTTCGCATCAAGGAACCATTCCAATGAGTCAGTTCGCAAAGACGCTTACGGCGTGTTGCTTCGTTGCCGGCTGCGTGGCATCTCATCCCGTTGCCGCCCAGGATGCAAAACCTTCGTCTGACCAATCGAAACTCCGCGTCGGGACGTTTGATTCGCGACTCGTCGCAACCGCCTACGTACGTTCTGAAGCGTTCAGCCAACGCCTCGCCAAGATGCAGGCTGACCTCAAGAATGCGAAGGCCAGTGGCGAAGAGAAGCGGGTCAAGCAACTCGAAGCAGAATTTCCTGCGCTGCAAGATGTGATCCACAAACAAGGGTTCGGCACGTGGCCGGTGCACGATATCCTGCAAGCGATCAAGGCGGAGATTCCGGGCATCGCGGCAAAGGCAGACGTGGAAATGATCGTTTCGAAATGGGACGTTGTGTTTCAACGCGATGGCATTGAAACGGTCGACGTCACCGATTTGATGGTTGCCCCATTCACCCCCGATGAAGCAACTCGAAAAATACTCGACAACCTGCGCCGTACGGAACCGATCCCGATTGAAAAGCTCAAGACGCACGATTGAACCTTGGTGTGCGTTAACGCGACCCCAAGCTTTCATGTGGCACGCCGCTGGCGTGACCCTGCGAGCCCGTCCGGGGGCGTGGAGCGGAGTGGGGGCGTGGAGTGGAGGGACCACCATGTTCATTTCCGTTTGGGCTCGTCGACTCGCCGCCGGCAACGGCTCACTCGACCGCTACGATCGGCTAGAATTCTGTCTGCCACCAACGGAGACACCTTCTTAGAATGTCAACGCG
Source organism: Stieleria sp. (assembly GCF_041595215.1). Taxonomy (NCBI): domain Bacteria; kingdom Pseudomonadati; phylum Planctomycetota; class Planctomycetia; order Pirellulales; family Pirellulaceae; genus Stieleria; species Stieleria sp. The sequence goes on from NZ_JBFHKV010000780.1 coordinate 2,645, forward strand.
TTTTGAGATACTGAAGAACGGCGAGCGTGTCTGCATTTCCGGAATCAACGGAGATGGAGTCCTTTCGGTCGGTCTCACGTACGTCAAGCATACCGGTCAAGAACTGACCCACGATTTGCAAATCGGCGGACTCGGCATGTTCGATGGTTCGCAGGATCGCCAACATCACGTCGCGTGGCCTTCGCCGGACGTCACGACGGGTGACGAAATCACGATCCGAATTCTGCCCGCTGGCGAATACGACGAACCTGAGGGCTTGTCGGGCAGTCCGCGAAAGACAATCGACGATCCGGACTTTGGTCAACTGAACTACTACGTTGATTCATGGGATGCCGACATTCCATTTGACTCTCCACCAATCGAGACGGCTCATCTCCATTTACGAGCTGATGATTCGGGGCCGTCCCAGCACCAACGTGCTGTTATCCATGAACTGCCCATTCGGCACGCGAAGCTGTGGCCTGATCTCTCTTCGGCGCCGGTCAAATGCCACCCTGAAATCCAGACGGTCGACGAGCTTTCCGTGCGGCTGGTGAATCACATCGGTGTCAACGTGTATGATGATTCAAACACCATCGAAATCGTCTACAGCGTCGAGGGCGACCCGGAATTCCGCGGCTATTTCGTCACGCTTCGTAATTGGGAGATCGTTGAAGTTTGCATGGCTGAATAGCGGTGTCATTGACAATTGTTTCGTCGGCAATCCGTTTGGGCTGCAAGTTGGTGATCGTTTTCGCTTTGAGAGATCGATAGAATCCATGACTTACAATGAGGACTGGGAAGGATACTATGCCTTCAAGAGCGAGATTCTTCCGGTAGAAGAGATCACGCGATGATCTCGTCGACGACGCGGCCGTGGACGTCGGTCAGGCGGAAATCGCGGCCGGCGTGACGGTAGGTCAACCGCTCGTGATCGAGTCCCAGCAAATGCAGAATCGTTGCGTGCAGGTCGTGCACGTGCATCTTGTCGACCATCGCTCGGAACCCAAAGTCATCGGTCTCACCGTACGTCATGCCTCCCTTGACGCCACCCCCGGCCATCCACATCGAGAAACCATGGTGGTTGTGGTCGCGCCCGTTGCCGTTTTCCGACGTCGGCGTCCGTCCGAATTCTCCGCCCCAGACGATCAGCGTGTCTTCCAACATGCCGCGTGACTTGAGGTCAGCGATCAACGCGGCGATCGGCTGGTCGATGTTTTTGCAAAGCTTGGGCACCGTGCCGTCGTGTCCGCTGTGCGTGTCCCAGGGTTGCCCGTTGCCGTAATACACTTGGACAAAGCGAACGCCGCGTTCTGCCAATCGCCGCGCCAACAGACAGCCGTTGGCAAAATGTCCGTCTCCGTACGCCGCCCGGGTTTGTTTGGTTTCACGATTCAAGTCAAACGCTTCGCTGCCTTCGAATTGCATGCGGAACGCCGTTTCCATCGACTCCAGGCGGGCGTCCAACATCGAGCGGTCGCGATGGGGCGCCGATTGCGTGGAAGCTTGCGCGGCGGTTGTTTCAGTGTTGAGTTGCCGCAACAGATCGAGTTGTTCACGTTGGGTCTGGCGGTCCCAGCGAACGTTCCGCAGATGGGGCAACATCTTCTCCGGATCGATCGTGGAGTGATTGATGTAGGTCCCCTGGTATTCCGACGGCAGAAA
>NZ_JBFHKV010000781.1:0-4276 GCF_041595215.1 Stieleria sp.
AGAATTGTTCTCGGGCGCTTTCCAGCATGTCCAAATTGACGTTGCAAACGGGACGAAAGCTGCCGCGTTCGACCAGAATCGCTTTGGGGTAAAAGAACTCCGACGGCTGCAAGACTTCTCCGCTGGCTGCGAACATGGCCGCACCGCTCAAACCGAGCTCGACCAGTTTCAGACTCATCAAGCGGTTGTCGACGTGGCGGAACGCGATGCCGGAGAACTCGATCATGTCGATTTCGATCCGCGATGTCGACAGGCCGTCCAGCAGCGCGGCGACCAACAGTTCGGGCTCATGGTGGAGGGCAAAGGCGCCGTGGACCAGATTGACGCCGACGATGCCGAGGGCTTCCTGTTGCAGGGCCGCTTCGTCATCGAGCATGCGGACGTGGATGATGATCTGGCTGTCTTCGTCTTGGGGATGGGCCTGGAATTTGATCCCCATCCAGCCGTGGCAGGCATTGGTGCCGTGATAGTTTCTTGCCGAAACGGTATCGGCAAAGGTGAAGAACGCAGTCGTTTCACCGCGGACCTCTCGCAACCGGTCCAGATTCAACGTGTGTTCATAGTCGAGCATGGCCTGCAGACGTTCCCGACAGACGTAGCGTGAGGCCCGTCCGTAGATTGCGTCACTGACCTTCATGTCATAGGCCGACATGCTTTTGGCGATCGTGCCGGCGCCACCCCCGACGCGAAAGAACCAGCGAACGACCTCTTGTCCCGCGCCGATCTCGGCAAACGTCCCGTAGCGGCGGGGATCCAGGTTGACCTCCAAGGCTTTTTGGTGCGTGTCGAGGGGCTCGGAGTGCTGGCTGGATTGGTGGGTTCGAATCATCTGGTGGGTTCGCCGGGTTGAGTCGCGTGATGAAAAAATGCTTGCAATGAGAACATGGCTTGCAGTTTCGAGACGATCCCGAGGGATGCTCGCCCGGGGTGGTGGTTCGGGCAGAATGACGCCAAACGGTCATCATCGAGACGTCTGAAACGGAACGTCCAAGCGCGACCGGCCGTGTGGCTCCGGCGTCGTCTGTCGCTGTATCCTCTCCGCTAACGAGGACCCGCAACCGCACACTCACTTAGAGGGGGCTGATTGCCCTTCGGATGGAAAGTGTAGTATGCTGTGCAACTGAGCCGCACGCGGTGATCGCTTCGGTCGAGTCGGACGGGCAGTGAGTGGGATCGTGCTTGACTGCGAACCTGATGTCTGAGGCGACTTTGGCACACCTACTCATCTGAACACCGCTCCCGGATGATTTCCGACCGCACCTCTCTTCTCTGACGCTGGCAGATTGAAAACTCCGCCCAAAACCTCGACACTGATGTCTTGTCCTGTTCGCCCAAGGTGGTGCAGCGAACCCCGACAGGTGGGCCGGGGGCCGTCTCACGTCACCATCACTTCAACCACACTCGTCGTTCCGGGGTGACCGCATTCGATGTCTTGGCAACAACAAGTCATTTTCGTCGTTGATGACGATGAGCGTGCCCGGGAATCCGTCTGTGCGCTGGTCAGCTCGATGGGATTGGAGTCCAAAGCGTTTGCGTCGGCGGAGGACTTTTTGGAGTTCTACACCAAGGACAAGCCGGGATGCTTGGTGACGGATATCCGGATGCTGGGCATGAGCGGACTGGAGTTGCAAGCGGAATTGAATGACATGGGATCGCTGTTGCCGGTCATCGTTCTGACAGCGTTTGCGACGACACCGGTCACGGTCCAGGCGATTCAGCGCGGCGCGATCACGTTGCTGGACAAGCCGTATCTGGAAGACGATCTCTGGAACGCGATCCGCAAAGCGCTGGCACTCGATGCGAGCAAGCGTGTGGAAGAAGCGCACCGTCAAGCGATTCGGGAGCGGATCAACGAACTGACGCCGTCTGAACGCACGGTGTTGTCTTATGTGGTGGCCGGCAAGCCGAACAAGGTGATCGCGAATCGTCTTGACGTCAGCGTGCGAACGGTGGAGAACCGTCGCAGCGAGATCTACACCAAGTTGCAGGCCGAATCGGTGGTTGATCTGGTCAGGATGGTGATCGAAGCGGACATGCTGGATACCTAGTGCACCGGCCACATCGAACAGTAGCCGGCGCACGAGCGTCACGGTGACGTCGCGACGCCGAAGCCGACCGCAATCTTTGCCGTCGTTGCCTCACAAGGTCACCTCCGGCGGGTTGCGGGTTACCACATCGCTTTTCGGTTTCTGCTCTTCATCGGATCGGGTGCGATTGGCAATACTGTGCTTCATCGATGGAACGATGGTTGATGAGGGATCAACAACAATCGAGGGATCGATGACCACGATGGAACGATGATTCACCGGACGAATCTTGGTGGGGAGACTCGGGCTTCAATCTTGGAAGGAATCCGCAGAACACATGGGGCTCTTGGAGAATGTTCCGGCGGCAACGCCGGAACATTTCTCTGAGCCGCCACATCCTTCTGCGGAAAAGCGTAACGAAGCACGATGCGCGTGAGGCAGGCGCAGGTGTTGACGACACAACCCTTCCGACGGATCGGACGAGTGACCGTCAATGGGAACGGCTGGCGAATCATCGAATTCACGGGGCGAGGCAGCGTCTTTGTCGGTGATCGCAGGCAACAGGTTCGGGGCAAGAACTTGGGCTCACGTCGAGCTTTGCGTTTCACCGACGAGTGCTGCCTTTTTTTGTTTGATCGGTGAATTTCTTTCGACTGCTACAACCGCCCCAATCTTCTTTGGCGGTTCGTCCAATCACCGCTCCGCGATGGCGACGATCCAGTGGGGCAGTTTGCTGCTGTTGTTCGGCATGATGATTTAGCCGACCTCGACATCGCAACAGTGGCGTTGTATCGAGATCGCAAGGCCGCGTTGGTAACGATTCCATCGTTGTTGCTGTTCGACCCCGCACTGCGGTCCCTGGTCAAAACACTGCCCAACCCATCGACGCTGGAGTCGGTCGAAACGTTGTGGCAATGCATCAGTGAGGTTGACGCGTCGCAGCGGTTTGCGTTGACCGAACTCGCGTTATCGACGGCATGCCAATCGCAGGATTCGTCTGTCGCACAGATGCTGCTGGCGATCGACGACGGATTCCCCGAGAACTACTCGCCGCATCCGTGGAGAAACTATCGCATCTGCCGAAGATCAAGTTGAAGTTCTTGATCAATTGTTTGGTCGAATTGTTCCAATCACAGGACCGTGTCAGCGCCGATCAAGCGGCGTACCTGCGATACCTGACGGCACGCTGGAGCATTGCGACCTGCGAACCGCCGTTTTCGATGATCTCAAGATCCGCGTCCGACGCGAAGCTCTGCTTTCGTCGATAGCGCGGCAATCGAACCGGGGCAGTTGACCCGGCCCGTGCCGTCGATCGCGGTGCCCAACCGCACCGGTCCGTTCTGTTTTTCTGCAATTAATCGCGCCGTTCGTCCTTCGCGGATCCCGTGGGCTGAAGAGCTTTAGTACAACGGAGGGTGGTACATTATGCCCCATTCCTCTCGATCATTTTGAAGGCACCCTCCCATGTCTGAAACGACCCAGGATTCCGCTGACGCGCGGGACGAACAATGGCCCAGCAAAGACTCCGGCGGCGGAACTCGCAAGACGGTGCTTTATGTCTTGTTGGGGTTGATGGTCGTCGCGTTAGGGTACGACTATCTCGTGGCCCGACCGGCAGTCAACGCGGCCTACGATCAAGTCACCGAAGCCAGCATGGACGCCAACCGCAAGGGCGTCGGATTCTTGTCCAACACGGACGTTCGTGAGCTGCTGGGAAGGGAACCGGTGCAGACCTTCGAAGACGGCCGCTATCAAGTGGAAGTTTATCAGTGGCGAGGCGGGTTGATCGTCAAGCCACACAAGCTGTATACGGTCTACATGCCAAATGGCGGCGCTTGGATGTTCAATCGCCATGCGAAATTCGTCTACGAGGCATCGGGTGTCGTCAATCCCGATCGTCCGCTGGTTCCGGTCGACGACGACGAACCGCCGGCGTCGTATGACGAAGCGGAGATGTCCGGTGGCGGCGGAGGCGGTGGCCCCGGAGCGGGCGGCCCCGAGGGTGAGCGTGACGCACCGCAGCGTCCCGAAGCAGAAGGTCCGGACGACGAGGAGGCACCTGCCGAGGAGCCGGCTGAAAGCGACTCGCCGGCGCGCCCGGAACTGGAGAGCGAGTCCACGGAATAGAGCTCCGGCCACCTTTGACAATCCGCCGAAAGTTTTGGCGGCTTGCCGGGCAAACGCTCGAAAATAAGACTCACCGACCGCAGCGCGAACCCACGGATTGATTGCGCCCTGTCATCGGTGGG
>NZ_JBFHKV010000782.1:0-4259 GCF_041595215.1 Stieleria sp.
ATCAATTTAGGACGAGGGGGAAACATCTGAAAACGCGACGCCTTCGATCTCGACAAGCAGTTCGGGCCGACACACATCCGCCACGGCGTAGATCGCCGGCACGGATCCAAACCGGGCTTCGCAAATCGATCGACATGTCTCGTAGTCCTGCGGACGTTTGACATACACACGGACTTTGGCCAGATCCGTCAACTCGGCGGCCAGCCCCGGCAGTCCATGATGTTCAAAGTTCGCTCCGCTGATCAAGTTTTCGATGTTGTCGATCGTCTGTTCGGTCTGCTTTTCGACGTCGCCCAGGTGAACGCTTTCCGAATCCAGGATACTGGCGGTGCCGGAGATCCAGGTGGTCACGTGGTCGCCGATCTTGACGGCCATGGCGCGCGAGAAGAGCGGGCTTCGGGGTGAAAACTTTCTCGCATAATCGAAGGCCGATGTCTGTCGCGGGTTTTCCAGGGGATGCAACGAAACGTCTTCACGATCGGTTTGCAGTCCGAGGCAACTGACCGTCAGACCGGGGCCGGCCATTCCGATCCCCGTACTGGCGGGGTAAAACGGATGTCCGTCGCGCGACGTGTTGATCTGCCCGACCGATTCGAGCCGCTGAAAGAATTCGGCGCGAGCCCGGTTGAGTTCTCGATACCGTTCGATCGGTTCTCCCGTCGGACGAGATTCCAGTTCGGTGATGCTGCCTTGGTACAACCAGATCCGACAAACGTCGTTGAAGCTGGCATCGACATGCTGCAAACGTTCGGCCAGTCGACGAAACGAGTCTGCCGATTCCTCGTACGCACTGGCGGCCTGCGGTGGAGACGTGATCCCGGCGACGTAGATCCAGCGGAGTCCATCGTAGGACACCGTGACCAGATCGGGTAACGGGAAATCAACCTGAACCCCTTCGCCGCCAAGGGCCCAGGCTTCGATCGCCAACGCCTGACCGTCACAGGGCGGTTGAATCACAAAACTGGTCGCCGGCACCCGGTCTCGGTAGGTCGCTTTGAACAACTCTTGAAACGTCGCGATGTCATCGGCCGAGCGGACAAAGACGGTTTGCTTCGTCAACGCCATCGGAACCGATTGTCGCCGCAGAATCTCGCGGATCGTCGAAACCGCCTCCCCAGCCTGGTCGATCGGAGCGCCGACGTTGGGCGGCGTGACCATCAATGCAATGCGTGTGACGTCGTCGAGTTGGACGAGACGGTGTTGCGGTTGGCTCATTAACATGTTGGTTTCATTGCCATTGGAAATGGTGACGCGACGGGGTCGCCGGGGGCGTGCATCGGCGTCAGGTTTGAAAGACGACACAGGAAACGTTGTCGCGAGCTTTGCGTTCCAACGCCGCGCCGATCAACTGATCGACGCATTCCTGCGGGTCAAAACAGCGGGCCATGATTTGTGCGATTTCGTGATCGGTCAGTTCGTCGGTCAGCCCATCGGACGTCAGCATGACGCGGTCGCCTATGCTGATCTGCGCCGAACGCAAACGGGCGCGTTGCTGCAATCCCTGCGCGCTGACACTGTTGGTGACGACGTGACGCCAGCGGTGAACCCGAGCCTGACGTGCATCGATGGAGCCCGCATCGACCAAGCCTTGGACCAGGGTTTCATCTTTGGTCAGTCGTGTCAGTGTGTTGCGATGCAGGAGATAGACGCGACAATCACCGACGTGACCGTAGTACATCCGGCCGCAATAAACGAACGCGACCGCCAGCGTGCAGCCCATGTGATCGTATTCCGGATGATCACTCACCGCACTCGACATTTCCCGCGTCGCACACGAAATGGCTTCCCGATAGACGGACTGGATCCCCGAGTAGGACAGTGAGTTTTGACGGGTCCTGCTCTGCCAAACCATCGGAATGGTTTCCATCGCAATCTGACTGGCCATCGCACCACCCAGGTGGCCGCCCATGCCATCAGCGACCAGATAAAACTGGCTCGGGTCCGATCGATAAAATCGGTCTTCGTTGTAATTGCGTCCGCCGCAAACCGACGCGCCCGCCGAACGGATCGCCAGTTCGAACCCATACTCGTCAGCACCGGAGTACGTTTCCGCAGATTTCGAAGCGAGATATCGCCGAACAATGGAAGTGGGCATCGCAGAGGTCCTTCAGACGGGGAAGGACACTCGTAGGTGCACGAATGGTGCCAGCTGAATCGATTGTGTCAAAGTAAATGGTGCGAACGTGAAATCATCGGAGTTTCACGCCCTGACAGATGCCGGCTGTGACATTTTGTCCAAATCATGATTCGGCTGCGAGCGAGCGGCACACGAAACCGAGAGGGCGCCGTTGTGAGGGCGTGCTCTGGGCCGTGCGTCAACGGCACAGAAAAGGTGCGGATCGGCGCGCGTCCGGCGCCCGGTCCACCGGTCGTGACCGGCATCGATTCACTCGTGCAACGCGGCAACGGGGCGTCGTCGTCCGATCCGATGAATCTCGCTCAGCGGGATCGACCGGACGTGCTTGGACGGGGGCACGATCGCATAGAGGCGGTCTGCGTCGACGATAAACTGCCATGGGTCGGCGATGACGATCGTTTCGCCACCGATCAACTGGACCGCGATCGTGGCGAACGGTGTCTGCCGCTGCAGCTGCCGGAGCATCCGGACATGTTGCTGTTTTTTCTCGCAGTTTGGCTGATTCATCGATCCAATCGGCAAAGATTCGACACGCGTCGGGCGAACCATCATTGTATCGTCCAAAGTCGCTGATGCTCCAAAACAATGACGGCGTGCGCCCGATTTCCAGCCCAAACCCGGCCTTGGTTTTGTCTGGGCAGATCCGGGCGTTAAGATGAATCATGGCGCGACCCACCTCTCCTGAAGGATACCCATGCGAAGCTTCCCCCCCAGTTTGACGCTTGCCGCAATTCTGATCGGATGCTGTGGCTGCGAAAAAAATCCGTTCGCCGGCACGTTCGGATCCGACACGTCCACTGCCAGCCAAGTCGAAACCGCCGAAGGGAGCTCCACCGAGGGGGACTCCGCGATCGCCATCGTCTCGGAAACGATCGGCGACGGCCGGCTGCGTCAGCGCCTGGGCGATCTCTTCGAACGTGTCTTGCCGACCTTGGAAGAGACCCGACAGTTGGTCGATCGACATGCCGAGCTGCCCGACAGTTCGGTGATCCCCTTCAAGCTGGACAAACAATCCAACTCCGCTCAGATCAACGAACTGCTCGACCAGGCGATCGTGGCGCTGAGCATTTCGGAGGTCAGTGACTACCGCCGCCGGATTCGCGAGGCCAACGAGGCCATCGCGCAGTCCCAGACCAACATTGCCGACTATCGTCGCCAGCGGGTCTCCGCGTCCTGGGCCAAGGATCAAAGTCAGCTCGACAAGGTCAACCCGTTTGAGCTTTCCAAAGAAGCCCTCGATGAGAGCATCGCCTCAGAGGAAGAGGAGATCGAACGCCAAAAAGCAATCCTGGTCAAACTGAAAAAGACATTCGCCGAGGAACTCTCAAAGATCGGTGTCGAAGTTGATCAAGAGGGGGTGGAATCGTTGCTGTCTTCGGTCTCGGGTGATGACATCGTCACGATGGCCGTCGTTTTCGACAACATCAAACACGTCACGGCGCAGCTTCAGGAACTGACCGAAGAAAGCGGCGAGGCGTTGGATGTATCGAAGCGGTACTACGGGATCTACGTCGTCATGATCCACGTGATGGATCGAATTCAAAAGACGTTCGTCCGCGACGTCCATGAAAAACACATCCCGAAACTCAACGAGTTTTCCGCCCAAGCAGAACAGAACATCAAACAGGCGCAAACGCTGATCAAGGTCAGCGGCGGTGACCGCGACGTCCTCGAGTCGAACATCGCCTCCAACGAGCTGACACGCCAGACCGCCAGCTTGTACATCGAATACCTCAAACGCAACGCGGCACTGATCGAAAAGGAAAACAAGCTGGCTCAAAAGAAACTGGCCACCGCCATGAACACCTATGACACCGTCAAACTTTCCAGCGACGTCGCGGCGCTGATGAACACCGGACGCCGTGATTTTGAAACACTGATGAAACTCAAAGTTCCCTCGCTCCGCGAATTCAACAACGAAGCGATTCGGAAAGAGTTTCAACGCATGACGAGCGAACTGCGAGCCGGGCGTTAGGAGTCTATCGCAGCTCAATTTCCGGGTAGTGGACGAGGCGACGAGTCCCCTGGCCAACGTAGTGGACGAGGCGACGAGTCCCCTGGCCAACGTAGTGGACGAGGCGACGAGTCCCCTTGGCCAACGTAGTGGACGAGGCGACGAGTC
>NZ_JBFHKV010000783.1:0-4246 GCF_041595215.1 Stieleria sp.
CGAATGCCTTCGATCAATCGGGTCACGCTGTCGGGAGGACGCATGCCACCGGTCAGCACAATCCCGGAAATTTTCGGATAGTTGTCCGACGCGACCGTTGCCAGGCATCCCAGCAGAATGTCACTGCGATCCCCGGGAGTGATCACCAGCTTGCTTTCCTGGACCCGCTCCAGAAAATTGGGCAACTGCATGGCCGCGACCGAGATCGTCAGGATCTCTCGATTCAGATCCACTTCGCCGTCGCGAATCGGGACCGCCCCGAGCGCTTCGGCGACCGCGCCGACGGTGGGGGCTTCCAGCGTCGGTTCATCGGCGACCACGAACACCGGATCGTCGTAGCTCCAACTCTTCTGCACCTCACTCCGCACCGCTTCCATGCGTTCGGCCGCGACGCGATTGACGAAATTGGCCATGACCGTGCACCCTTCGTCGACCATCGCAATGCGTGTCGCATGCAGGGCACCGCGGATGCTTTCGGGGGACTTGTTTCGTCCCGACAGCACGTTGACAACCGGGGTCCCGAGATGGGTGGCGATCTGCGCGCTCAGATCGAACTCAAACGCCGAGGCGACCCCTTCAAAATCGGTGCCCTCACAGAGCACAAAATCGGAGCGTGATTCGATCGCCTTGTACCGTTCCAAGATGATGCGCAACAGCACCGAAAGTCCTTTCTCGGTCGCGATCGCTTGTGCGTCATCCGAGGTGACCGCATAACTGTCTTCGTAGTCTTGGTCGAGCGAGTACCGATTGAGCAGCAGCTCGGTATCGTTGTCGCGTTTGCCGTGGCTGCGAATGATCGGGCGAAAGAAACCCAGACGCTCGACGCGTCGCGACAACAGCTCCATGATGCCCAGCACCACGAGGGACTTGCCGCTGTCGGGTTCGGACGCAGCGATGTAAAGGTTTTTGGCCATTGAATTCGATCCGGATGCGGCGATGACGGTCGCGGTTTCAATGGTTTTACCGCGTCACCGTCGACGGCAACATCGGGTGTTGCCGATTCCTGTCCCGTCGCAACCTGAGCCCTCCACGCTCTGGCGCGAGCGTGGCGACGTCGAAGTGGCACGATCCGGTTACAGATCGACCCAGGTGGATCCGCTGGCGGAACTGTTGACCGCGGCCTGGATAAAGTTCATTCCGTTGAGTCCGTCTTGCACGTTGGCGTACTTGCTTCCGTCACAGCTGAAGGGTTTGCCATCGTTGTAGGATCGCACATCTTGCTCGAAGCAACGATGCAGGCGTGCATAGGCATCGTGGAAGGCTTCCGGGTGACCGGCCGGGATGTTGGGCTCGGCCATCAGTTCCTCCGGCAAATCGCCAAGGAATCCGTCGTTGGCCGAAACCGCACCGCGGAAATACGTGCGGTCCGGCTGATCGGGCAACAAGATTTTCAGCTGTTCGGGGAATTCCTGGTCCCAGATCAACGTGCCCTTGGTCCCGTTGACTTCGATGCCCAGATCGTTCTTGTGGCCGATGGCGATCTGTGACGCGCGGACGAGCGCCTTGCCGCCGTTGGACAGTTCGCAGTAGGTCGTGAAGTGATCATCCAGCAGCCGCCCACCGACAAAGGTGACCAGGTTGGCCTGGACCTTGGTGACATCGAGTCCGGTGACGTACCGCAATTGCATCAATGCGTGCGTTCCGATGTCGCCGCCACAGCAGCTGATCCCGGACTTTTTGGGATCGACACGCCACTCGGCCTGGGCGACGCCCGCATCTTCGGTTCGCCCGGCCAGCCAGCCCTGCAGGTAACGTGAATCGGCCCAACGCACCTCGCCCAGCAAGCCGCTGGTGACGATGAAGCGGGCGAACCGGCTGGTCCAGTGACCGAGATAGGTGTGCGCGACGCCGAAGGGGATTTTGGCTTCTTCCACCGCATCGACCAACTGCTGAGCTTCGTCGAGATTGAGCGTCAGCGGTTTTTCGCAAAACACGGGAATCCCCGCACGGACGCATTTAATCGACGGATCGAAATGGACATGGTTGGGCGTGACGACGACGACATAGTCGACGCGTTCGCCGATCGGTTTCTTGGATTCCGCCTCGATCATTTCGTCATAGTTGGTGTATCCCGTGATCGGATAGTCCCAGTTGGCCGCTTCCTCCAAGGCCACTTTGGGATCGGGATGCAGTGCCGCGGCGACCACGCGCCGGGTACCGTCGAAATGGATCGCGCGTTGATGCGGTTGGACGATGAATGCACCACCGCCACCGCCGATCAAACCAACATTGAGAGGTCGTTGACTCATGAAATTCGTTGCCGTTTTACGATTAGAGAGGAGTCTTGTTCGTTGCCCACCGATCTTGGGGGCTGCTAAGTATAGGGCTTGGCGACGACGGTCAACAAGCCACCGGGGCGATCGAGTTTCATCGGCAACGAATCGATTTTCAGATGAAGTCTTGCTGCAAGTCGCCATCGACGCAGCCGAAACAAAGCGCGGGAAAAGTCGAACCCCGGGTAACCAAAGTGAAATTCTTTCGATGGTCCCTCAAAAATTCGATACAATCGAGGTAGGCGATCGTCACCGACACTGGTGGGGCGTGTCAGTCTTTCCGGCTTCGAATCGACGATTGCTCGCAGCGCAGAGGGGATCGAACGAAACCACCGAACGATGAGACGCCGAAATGAACCTTTTTAATTTCAATCTGCCATTGGCTCAGGACGACGGAGGAGGCGGCGTCGTCGGGTTGCTGATTTTGGTGATCCAACTTGTGATCATCGTGGTGATTGTTGCCGGGCTTTGGAAGACCTTTGAGAAAGCCGGCAAGCCGGGCTGGGGAGCGATCATCCCGATCTACAACGTGGTCCTCCTGCTGCAAATCGCCGGCAGACCGATCTGGTGGATCCTGTTGCTGCTGATCCCGTTGGTGAACTTCATCATCGCCATCATCGTCTCGATCGATATCGCGAAGCATTTCGGAAAGGGCGTGGGGTTCGGGATCGGGCTCGCCTTTCTCGGCTTCATCTTCTACCCGATCCTCGGATTCGGCGATGCCAAGTACCAGCCTGTCGCGGCGACTTGATCGGAGGCCGAAATCAACGGCCCGATGCGGGGCTTGGCCAACACCGCTAAATCGACATTGACGGGCGCCCGATCGCCCCGGGCGCTCGCGCGAACCGGCTGATGTCGATCGATGATTAGCCGTTTGGCGCAAGCCCACGGGCCCTGCCCTGGTCAAAACCTTGTTGATTTAGCAGTCGCGGGGCATGGGCTGATCGCTATTTTTCACCCGCGAGCGCTTCGGCGATATTGACCAAGTGGTCGCGGACGCGGCGGTAGGCAGCCACCATGCGGTTGTACGAGACCAGCGAGCGAACTTCGAGTTGCTCTTCAGGCGGTTTCGTGATCACTCCCTTGTACAGTGACTTGGCATGCTTGGTGATCGACTCTCCGTGCGGAAGGGCTTCAACCGCCCCGCCGGCGTGGCCGAGTTGCTCGTAATGGTGGCTGACAAGACTCAGGTAGTCGGACACCATCGTGTGCAATTCCATCAGTTCCTGTTGCTGATCGTCGGGCAATCGCAATTCGTGTCGTTCCAGGTGGCGATGCGCTTTGACCACCGTTGCGATGCAGTCGCTGATCGATTCGTATTCGTCGACCAATCGCAGCTGCCGACGGGATTCGGCGACCACATCATGCGGTACATTGCCGACCAACAAGTTGGACATGAAGGTGACGATTTCGCTCTGCATGACATCGAGTTCCTCCTCCATGTCCAGGATTTGTTTTCGCAGCTCCTTGCCCGAGCCGTCGGTTTCATGAAGTTCCTTTAACCACGCCATCATCTGCTTGCAGGCGTTGACCATGCGGAGAACTTCGACACGGGATTGCTCGACGGCAACGACAGGGGATTCGAGCATGCGAACGTCGAGATTGGTCAGATGTTCTTCTTCGTCCGACAACCTCTTTCGGTCGGGGACCACCCGTCTCAGTGCCGTCGCGATGTATCCGGCCAGCGGCAAAAACACAATCGTATTGGTCACGTTAAATCCGGTGTGCGCCATCGCAATCGCGGCTGTGATTTCAGCGCTAGAGATCACCCCCAACGTCATGTCCGCGCTGGTGTCTCCCGCGACGACATAGCGAACCAGCATCAGGTAAAGGTGGAACACGGCGGTGATCCAGGCGACGCCCAAAATGTTGAAAACGATATGGAAATAGGCCGCCCGTTTGGCGTTGGTGTTGGATCCGAAGGAAGCCAACCACGCGGTGATGGTCGTGCCAATGTTCTCACCCAGCACCAG
>NZ_JBFHKV010000784.1:0-4231 GCF_041595215.1 Stieleria sp.
ACTTCGGTGCCCGCGGCTTCCTCGACATGCGATCGATCCCCGAGGGGGCCTACAACGTCGGCGTGGACGCTTACAAATGGGGCTGGGGGATGAACTATGGAAACGGCGTGATTCACCCCGAACTGCACGTCGTCGCCGGTGAACCGACCAAGTTGACGATGACCAGCAAAGACGTCATCCACAGCCTGTACATCCCCTCGTTCCGTGTGAAAAAGGACATCGTGCCCGGCCGCTACAACTACATCTGGTTCAAGGCGATGGAGCCGAGCGAGAAGGTGATGACCGACGAGGAGTGCAAACAACTCGCCGACAAGGACAAAGAAGATAACCTGTCCTGGGATTACGACGCACGCCAGTGCACCCCCGACGGCTACAACTTCTACGACCTGTACTGTGCCGAATATTGCGGGACCAACCACTCAGAGATGCAAACCGTCGTGGTCGTCCATGAAACCCAAGAAGAGCTGGACGCCTGGATCAAAAAGTACAGCTCGCGCGGGGATGAACCGCCGGCGGCTTACGGTGCCAAATTGTACGAGCGTCGCGGTTGCAAAAGCTGCCACTCGATCGACGGCTCGCGATTGGTCGGCCCGTCCTACAAGGGCAGCTATGGCACGATGCGAGACATTGTCGGTGGCGACCAGGTCAAGGTGGATGAAAACTACATCCGCGAATCGATTTTGAATCCGAAAGCGAAAGTGGCCATCGAGCAAGGCGTTGCCTACCAGCCGGTGATGCCCAGCTACAAGGGGCAACTGTCCGAGGACGACATTTACAGTTTGATCGAATTCATCAAGAGCTTGGGCGATCCGTCGGCGACGGAACCGGAAGCGCCGGCGGACGCCGAACCCGTGTCGGTCGAATGAGCAAACGGCGGTCACGCCAAGACAGAATCAAGAAGAAGCCGGAGTGATCTCCGCATTTTGACTCCCGAACCGTCGGGAATTTTGGGACAATCACAACGGTGATTGACCTTGAAACCAATACCAACCCATTTGTGAATAAACGAGATAACGTTCATTAACAGGCCGTGCCGTAAGGTCGGGCTTCGATCGGATCGCCGGGATCGCATCTCGCGGATGCCGAAGCCGGTCATCAGCTCTGGTCGAATGAAGTTTCCATCGAGGTGAGAGATGTCTGCAGGATCTGTGCCGTCGGGCTACGAAGTCAATGACCCTGGCTATCCGACTCCGCAAGAGAACTACCTGACCAACTCAAAAGGAATTTTGAGCTGGGCCTTCACGCTGGATCACAAACGCATCGGCATGATGTATTTGATCGGTGTTACCAGCGCGTTCCTGTTGGGCGGGCTGTTGGCACTGGGAATCCGGCTGCACCTGTTTGCCCCCGATGGCATCCTGTTCAACAACGCGTTGTTCCAGTGGCTTGCCCCGGACAAGGCCCCCAACGACATCTACAACCAGGTGTTCACGTTGCACGGGGCGATCATGGTGTTCCTGTTCATCATCCCGAGCGTCCCGGCCGCCCTGGGAAATTTCCTGGTGCCGGTGATGTTGGGTGCCAAGGACGTCGCGTTTCCGCGTTTGAACCTGAGCAGTTTTTATCTGTGGGTCGGCGGTGCGTTGTTCTTCGTCATGGCGCTGTTGGCCAGCGGGTTGGACACGGGTTGGACGTTTTACACCCCCTACAGTACCACGACCGACTCATCGGTGATCCTGGCGACCACCGGGGCGTTCGTCCTGGGATTCAGTTCGATCTTCACCGGGTTGAACTTCATCGTCACGATCAACACGATGCGGCCACCGGGAATGACCTGGTTCCGCATGCCGTTGTTCCTGTGGGCGACGTATTCGACCAGTATCATTCAGGTGCTCGCGACCCCGGTGTTGGGGATCACGTTGCTGTTGCTGATCGCCGAGCGAACGTTGCACATCGGGATTTTCGACCCGGAATACAACGGCGACCCGGTCACGTTTCAGCACTTTTTCTGGTTCTACAGCCACCCGGCCGTGTACATCATGATTTTGCCGGCCTTCGGCATCATCAGTGAACTCATCAGCGTGCACAGTCACAAACGGATCTTCGGTTACCGCTTCATCGCCTACTCGTCGATCGCGATCGCCCTGCTCAGCTTCATCGTTTGGGGACACCACATGTTCACCAGCGGAATGAGCCCGATCACGACGATCATTTTCAGTGCGTTGACCTTCACCGTGTCGGTGCCTTCGGCGATCAAGGTGTTCAACTGGGTTGCGACGATGTTCAAGGGGTCGATCAGTCTGACGACGCCGATGGTGTACGCGATCGCATTCATCTTCTTGTTCACCATCGGCGGTTTGACCGGGTTGCACCTCGGCACGCTGGCGACCGACATGCACTTGCACGACACGTACTTCGTTGTCGCACACTTCCACTATGTGATGGTCGGCGGCACGGTCGTCGCGTTCTTGGGCGGCGTGTTCCACTGGTGGCCTAAGATGGTCGGCAAGATGTACAGCGAAGCCGGCGGGTTGCTTTCGGCGGCATTGGTGTTCATCGGATTCAACTTGACCTTCCTGCCGCAATTCATCTTGGGTAGCCGAGGCATGCCGCGTCGCTATGCGACGTATGACCCGGAATTCGCACCGCTGCACCAGATGAGCACCTACGGAGCATTAATCCTGGGTGTCGGCTTGTTTGTGGCGTTGTTCGTGTTGCTGATGTCGCTGGTCAACGGCAAGAAAGCCCCGGCGAACCCGTGGGGCGGTGCAACGCTGGAGTGGAATTGCACGTCACCGCCGCCGTTTTACAATTTCGAGCGTCCGCCGGTGGTGGGTGATCCCTATGAGTTCGGCGACATCCGCTGGGACACCGAATTGGATCGCTATGTGAAGGTGGAACCGCAGCGTGAACGGGTGCCCTCGGAGACTCCTGCCGAGACGCCGGCTCACGCGAGTGAGTAGTGGTGCATCGGATCGTCGCATCCGGATGACGGGCGATCCGACCAGTTGATATTGTCAGAGTTGTATTTGTTTTTCATTCCTTCGCTTGCTTGATTCAATCCATGGCTACTACCGACGCTGGGCTCGCGTCCGACGCGCATGAACAACCCGGTCACGGGCATTCCGACCACGGCCACGGTGATCACGATCACCCGTCGTACCTGGCGCACCACTTCGACACGCCCGAGCAGCAGTTTGACAGCGGCAAGCTGGGCATGTGGCTGTTCCTGGTGACGGAAGTCCTGTTCTTTAGCGGGATGTTTTGTGCCTATGCGATCTTTCGTGCTTGGCGGCCGGAAGTCTTCGAAGGTTGCAGCCAGTTTTTGAACACCAAGCTCGGTGCGATCAACACCGGCGTCCTGCTGTTCAGTTCCTTCACGATGGCCTGGGGCGTTCGCTGTGCCCAAAAGGAACAGCACAAATTGCTGACCGTGATGCTGGCCACGACGCTGTCGTGTGCGACCGTCTTCTTGGGCGTCAAAGCGATCGAATACTCCCACAAATGGCACCTGGGACTGCTGCCCGCTGGCCTGTTCAGCTACGACCCCAGCAATCCGCACCCGGTCGGTGGCCCCAATTACCTGGCCTACATTTGTGCCCCGTTCGTGGCGATCACGATCGGCGTGGCCATCTGGTTGGTCGTCAGCTTCCTTCGCGGGGCAAAGTTTCAATTGGAATGTGCCAAGCCGTTGCTGGTCGTGTGCCTCTGCTTTTTCGTCGGCGTCGGTCTAGGAACGATCCTGGAAAGCGGTGGCGAGGAAGGGCATCATGAAGACGACCACGCGGTTGTGGCGTCCACCGATGGCACGGCGGCCGAGCATGGTGAAGAGCATGCCCACGCCGACGGTGACCAGCACGTCGATCACGAAGAGCCAGCCGCCGCAGCGGTCGCCAGCTTGCCCGCCGCCGGGGCGATGAGCAACGACAGCGCCGATCTGGCCGTGCTGGAGCGTTTGGCGACCGATGCGACCAACACCGGTTTGCAAGACGAACTGGCCGCTCGCAAAGCTCAGTCGGAGCGATCCGGCGGTGGCATCCTTTACGACGTCAGCGACGACGCCTCGGCAACAGTGGCTTCCGCTCCCGAAAACGTGCTGCGTCCCAGTCGAGCCGGTGTGTTCTTCAGCATCTACTATTGCATGACGGGGATTCACGCCATCCACATTCTGGCCGGGATCGGTGTCTTGGTGTGGCTGCTGGTTCGTTCGATTCGCATGGATTTCAACCGCAACTACTTCGGTCCGGTCGATTACGTCGGGTTGTACTGGCACATCGTCGACATGATTTGG
>NZ_JBFHKV010000785.1:0-4228 GCF_041595215.1 Stieleria sp.
GGACGAGGCGACGAGTCCTCTGCAGTCGGCATGTTGGCATGGACTCGTCGCCTCGTCCACTACCGCGAACCCGAAAGAGCCCCGGTTGTGACAACCGAGGCTCTTGTGGCGGGTTCATTGTTTACGTGCGTCCGTGGACGCGGTGCGGGTCTCAGTCGCGAGGCCGACGGCTGCCGCCGCCACCACCACCACCGCTTCCGCCACGCCGGCGTCCGCTGCCGCCACGACGTCGCGGGCGATCACCGTTGTCGCCATCACCACGGTCGCCGCGGTCACGATCGCCACCGCGGTCGTCGCCTTGCTCGGCAACCATCGCGGCGATCTCGTCCTCTTCGCCCAACTCTTCGAGCGCTTGACGACGACTCAGCTTGACGCGGTCGTGTTCGTCCACATCGATGACCAAGACCTTCATCGCGTCTCCGACGCGAACCACCTTGTCGATGCTGCTGATGTAGCCGCTGCTCAACTCGCTGATGTGACACAGTCCATCGCGTCCGGGCAGGATCTCGACGAACGCGCCAAAGTCTTTGATGCTGCTGACGATGCCGTCATAGATCTTGCCGATTTGGACCGTCGCGGTGCAGGCTTCGACCTGACGCATCGCTTCGGCGGCAGACTCTTTGTCGTTGCCGGCGACCAAAACCGTGCCGTCATCATCGACTTCGATCACGCATCCGGTCGTCTCTTGGATACCACGAATGTTCTTACCGCCCGGACCGATCAAGGCACCGATCTTGTCCGACGCAATACGGGTACGCAACAGTCGTGGGGCCGTTGGAGCCGTTTCGCGGCGCGGACGCGGGATCGTCGTCAGCATCTTTCGCAAGATTTCGATGCGAGCTTCACGCGACTGTTTCAATGTCGCGCGAATGATCTCTTCGCTAATCCCGGTGACCTTCAAGTCCAACTGGATCCCGGTGATGCCGTTTTGCGTGCCGGCGATCTTGAAGTCCATGTCGCCGAAGTGGTCTTCGCTGCCCAGGATGTCGGTCAGCAAGACGTACTCGTCTTCTGAGTTACGCACCAGACCGACCGAGATTCCGGCGACCGGGTTGCTGATCGGGACACCCGAGGCCATCAGGGCCAAGGTGGCACCGCAAACCGACGCCATCGAGCTACTGCCGTTGGACTCGGTGATGTCACTGATCACGCGGACGGTGTAGGGGAATTCATCGGCGGCCGGAAGCACCGGTGCGACGCTGCGTTCGGCCAGGCAACCGTGCCCGATCTCACGACGGCCCGGTCCACGGATCGGTCGACATTCGCCGACAGAAAAGGAGGGGAAGTTGTAGTCGAGCATGAACTTCTTGCTGAACTCGTCATGCAATCCGTCGACGCGCTGTTCGTCACGCGCCGTCCCCAGCGCCACCGTGATCAACGCTTGCGTTTCACCACGCTGGAACACGGCCGAGCCATGGACACGGGGCAGAACGTCGGTCTCGCAGTGGATCTGACGCAAGCTGGTGTTGTCGCGGCCGTCCGGTCGGGTTCCGGCGACAATCAGGTCACGAGCGACCTTGCCTTCCAAATCGTGCCAAACCGACTTGAATCGCTTGGTGCAAATCGCGCCTTCGGCGTTCGGGTCGGGAATCATTTCGGCCATCGCCTTGTCACGCAGTGCACTGACGGCGGCGGCGCGTTCTTGCTTGCCCGAGGTTTGCATCGCGGCTTTGAATTCGTCGTAATAACGCGACGAAATTTGGTCCATCAAGCCGTCATCTTCCGGCGGCGTGTATTCGACCTTTTGCGGGTTGACCTTCTGGTACAGCTCGTCTTGAAGATCAATCACGTCGCGGATCGCGGCGTGGGCGAATTGAATCGCCTCCATCATTTCTTCTTCCGGCATCTCGTTGGCGAAACCTTCGATCATCGCCACCTGCTCGCGCGAGCCGCTGACGATCATGTCCAGTTCGCTTTCTTCCAGATCCGAATTGCTCGGGAAAGCGACCAATTGTCCGTCGACCTTGCCGACGCGGACCGAAGCGATCGGCCCCAGGAAGGGCAACGGGCTGATGTGCAGCGCCGCACCGGCTCCATTCATCGCCAACACGTCGCCGTCGTTTTCCTGGTCACTGGCGACGACAAATGCCTGGACCTGAACCTCGTCCATGAAACCTTCCGGCCACAGCGGACGAATCGGTCGGTCCATCAATCGCGAACTCAAAATCTCTTTCGTCGACGGGCGGCCTTCACGCTTCAAAAACCCGCCGGGGAACTTCCCGGCCGCCGCGAATCGTTCGCGGTAATCACACATCAAGGGGAAAAAATCGATTCCCTGTCGCGGTGTACCGCTGGCCGCAGCGACCAGAACGACGGTCTCACCGTACTGAACCAACACTGCACCGGCGGCTTGCTTCGCCAATTGACCGGTTTCGAACGACAACACATGGCGTCCGATTTTCTTTTCGACGCGAACTTTATTCACAGTCACTTTACTTTCCTTCCTGCAACTACAACTACAACAAAATTACTCCGGTGACCGACCGGCCCGATTGCCCGCGGGTGCCCGAAGTCATGAACGATGATTGAACCGTTTTCGACCAACAGATCGAAATTAGAACACCCCCGATGCGAATTGACACTCGCCGGCACGGTCCGACGCCAGCGAGCACGATCAGGCGCGATAGAGAAAAGGTCCTGTCCTGGTGGGGAATAGGTCGCAATCACCCACGACAGCGGCAAGCACAGCGCTTGCCGGAACCCGCCCGGCGATTGGCATCGAGGCCTTCCGGGCGTGAAGAAGAAAGCGAGAAATCAATCTCAGGTCGCCGCGATGGCGACTCTTGGCCGAAGCCTTCGTCACGCCAGAGCGGCCGAACCCGGGCTACTTACGGATGCCCAGCTTTCCGATGATATCGAGGTACCTCTGCGGGTCTTCCCCGCGGACGTAATCAAGCAAGCGACGTCGACGGCTGACCAAACCGAGCAATCCGCGACGCGACGCGTAATCTTTGTTGTGCGTCCGCATGTGCTCGGTCAGACCGTTGATTCGCTCGGTCAAAATCGCGATCTGAACCTCGGGAGACCCAGAATCGCCGTCATTTGCACCGTGTTCTTTGATGACTTCAGCTTTTCGCTGCTTCGAAATCGTCATTTCGTACTTACTTTCAAACCAATTTATTGTTTCGTGTCTGATTTACGGTCCGGTAGTTTACCGACACCGCCCAATACCGCAACGGCAAATTTCGTGGGCATCAAGTTCAAGTTTCGAGTTTCAGGTTTCACGGCACACTTGAAACTTGAAACCTGAAACTCCCCCTTGAAATGCCCCCTAAAACACCCCTTTCCCGACCAACCACTCCCGCACTTGACCGGCCATCGCCTCGACACTCTTGCCCGCCCCCCCGTCCAGGCGAATCTCCGGTGACTCGGGGGATTCGTAGGGATCGCTGATTCCGGTGAAATGCTTGATCTCGCCCGCCCGAGCCTTCTTGTACAAACCTTTTGGATCACGCGCCTCGCACACCTCCAACGGCGTGTCGACAAACACCTCCACGAAATCACTCGCCCGCCCCGCCTGGGCGACGATCTTTCGCACCCGGTCGCGGTCTCGACGATAGGGGCTGACGAACGCCGTCAAGGTGATCAACCCCGCCGAAGCCATCAGGGCCGCCACGTTGCCGATCCGCCGGATGTTTTCCTCTCGATCCACGGCGCCAAACCCCAAACCGAACCGCTCCGCAAATTCCGCCCCATGCTCGGGCTCCAACACCGCCGGCGGCGCACACAACCCGTGACGCACGTTGTCACCATCGAGTAACGTCGTCGCCCGTCCCTCGGACACCAACATCGCATCCAACGCGTTGGCAATCGTGCTCTTGCCACACCCGCTCAGCCCCGTGAACCAAATCACACAGCCCTGCTGACCGAGCTGGCGCTCGCGCCGCTCGCGGTCCACACTGTGCTGGTGCCAAACGATGTCTTTCGAAACGTCCATCTGTTTTTCCTTGTCGCTGTCTCTCGTACCGCACCGGTCAGCGTACTCGACGCCGCCCAACTCCTCCACCATCACGCTCGGTAACGAACCCTCAGGAACTGGCGCTGCGGTAACTCAGCAAACTCTTGCGAAACATCCAGCGACTGGCCCACAGACTGAACACGGTCATCACCGCCGCCCAAACGATGTACCACCCCGATCCCTCTTCGCGGGCGACCAACGGATCGGCCAAAATTCGGGCCGGAACGTTCACCACCAACAGGATCGGGATCACAAACGTGAACAGACCGA